>JAHJSX010000035.1 GCA_018830205.1 archaeon
AGGATGATTGCACTGCCCACCAAATACAAGGCCAGGAATTTAGGGGAGTTTGCAAAGTGTCTTGAGGAGATAGGGAGGGACCCCCTGTTCTACCACTTTTTTTCTGCAAGATCGAAGCCCGGCAATAAGGAGAAGTACTCGGATGAATTCTCCAGATGGATTGCCAAAATCGGGCACGAGGAGATTGCAGATAAAATTGCTGCCCTGAACCCCTACGGATATACGCTTGAAGGCTTGAGGAAGGAAATGTTGAACATTATAGGGGCGGGAAAATGACAAAACTCAAGGATTATGCAGAGGTGGTGGGAGAGGACAGGATTGACCGTCTCTATGAGCTTTCAGAAAAGTTATCTGCAAAATCCGTACTTCACGTAAATTCCACAGCAATCGGAGGGGGGGTCGCAGAGATTTTAAACAAGATGGTGCCACTAATGAATGACCTCGGGCTTGACACGCGCTGGGATGTCATGAAGGGAGGGTATGACTTCTTCAATGTAACAAAGAAATTTCACAACTCCCTTCAGGGGGCGCCGGAACATATTACAAAGGACATGCTTGAGACCTACTTCAAATACAACCGGATTAATTTCAGTGAAATGAATTTCGATAAGGATATCACCGTAATCCATGACCCCCAGCCTGCAGCCATGGTTGACAGAAGCATTGACACAAAGTGGCTGTGGCGATGCCATATAGACGTCTCCGAATCAATGAGATACCGGCCCCATTTTGAATTAATTGGCCTCAGGAGGCATATCAAGAAATCACGCGACAGCCAAACAAAGGTATGGCATTTCTTGAAAAAATTCGTGGAGCAGTACGATGCATCCATCTTCTCGATGGCAAGCTTTGCGAGGCCGGACCTAAAAATTCCCCAGTATATGATGCCCCCCTCAATTGACCCGCTTGGCGAAAAAAATAGGAAGCTCGCGGAGAGCGAAATAGACAAGGTGCTTGACAAACACGGAATATCAAGGGATAAGCCGATTATAACGCAGGTGGGCAGGTTTGACAGGTTCAAAGACCCCCTGGGGGTTATAGACGCCTATAAAATCGCCAAAAATAGCGTAGACTGCCAGCTTATCCTTGTGGGTGGAACCGCAGTAGATGACCCGGAAGGTGAAGAGGTCTTCAAAGAGGTTCAAAAAAAGGCTGCAGGTGAGCGCGACATCCACCTTATTATTCTTCCACCATTTAGCGACGTTGAGATAAACGTGTTCCAGAGTGTATCCTCCGTAGTCCTCCAGAAATCTCTGAAAGAAGGATTCGGGCTTACCATATCAGAGGCGCTCTGGAAGGGCGTTCCCGTAATCGGAGGGGCCATCGGCGGAATCCCCAGCCAGATTATAGACGGCGTTACAGGATACCTGGTGCACTCTACAGAAGGGGCGGCGAACAGGATTGCATACCTTCTCAGGAATCCAGATGTTGCCAAAAGGCTTGGAGAAAACGGGCATGAATACGTAAAAGAGAAGTTCCTTTTGACAAGGCACCTGAGGGACTACCTTCTAATTTTCCATGCAATTGAGCATCCAAATGAGAATTTCATCGAGCTGTGAGATTTTCATACAATTTAAGATGTGCTTTTTTTCCTACTGATACGTCTGCGATTCCTTTGATTCTCTTTTTTCCTTTTCTGCCCATCTCCGATGCCATATCAGGATTTTTTAGGAGTGATATAAGATGGTTTGAGAGGGCTTTGTGGTCGCCGGGCTCGAACAAGAACCCTGTTTCCTTGTCCTTTATCTGGACTTTTATGCCTCCGACATTGGTGCCAATGACTGGCTTTCTAAATGACATTGCCTGTGTTATGGTGAGGCCAAAAGCCTCCATGAGGGAGGGCTGGACTACTGCATCTGCGGCCTCGAATGCCCCTTTAAGCTCCTCTTCTGGCACGTACCCTGTGAAAATGACTTTGTCCTTTACGCCCCTCTCACTTGCAAGCCTTTTTAGACTTCCCAGCACTTTTGACCTCCCACCTATCATCTCTTTTGTTATGGAGCCGTTTCCTACGAATACGACTTTTGTGTCAGGCAGCTGTTTTACTACTTTGGGTATTGCATTTATCAGGGTTTTCTGCCCCTTTCTGGGGTCAAGTCGTGATACGCAGAGAATAATTCTGTTATCCTCAAGTCCATGTTTTTTCTTGAAGTTCGAACCCCTGCCCTCTGGCCTGTACCGTCTTAAATCCACAAAAGGGTAAATCCTCACGCACTTCTCTTTTTGAAGTCCTGCGTTTACTGCTGTTTCCAGGTACTCGTCCGTTGATAAGATACATCGCTGGTAGTCCTCCATGTAATTGACAAAAAATTCCTTCCAATCGCCTGGGATTTCAGGTACGAAAGGCACATGCCAGGTGAAGGCAACCGGTACATCGATATTGCCTTCAAGTAAATGCCCCATTGGGAGAAACTGGAAGTCCTGTATATGGATTATATCGAAGTTCTCCCTCCTGTGGAGGCTCAAGAGTTTTTTTCTTGCCCTTTCATTAATCCTCATGTACCTTTTGAATCCGTAGCTCTCCCGCCTTGCAAGAACGTCTGACCTCACCTTCTGTTTGTGGGTTGCCTTCAACATGTTTTCCTTGAACCGCCCGTATCCTTCCAAAAGCTCCGTGCTTCTGTCCTTTAGGAACCGGTGAATCTTTATGCCCTCAAACTCCTCAAATGATGGGGTATCCTTGGTCTTGAAAGTGACCTCATGGACTTCAATGCCATCTTTTGTAAGCTCGCGCGCAAGGTCTCTAAGATAGTCTGAAACACCCCCTACATAAGGATAAAATGACTGGGACAGGTAGCAGATTTTCATTTACATTCCCTGGCTCCTGGCGTCTAAAAAAGCCTCCTTAGCTCCGCAGCCAGGGATTCCGGCATGTTCTCCACTATTCTTTCCCCATGAAGGGTCTCCATGAACCCTGCGTCTGCAGTGTAATATTTCTGTGTGCTGGGCCTCGTTATTATTTTGGCATTCAAGCAGAAATGCTCCATGTCTTTTGGCCCTGAATATGTTGTAAGATTAAAAACTGTTTTTCCAATGCTTGCGTATCCTTTAAGGATGCGCCGTATCCCCTTTGAGATGTCTGATACGTCCTTACTTTTCAAATCCAAAATAGAGGGCCCGCCTTCATACACCATGGAAACCTCGTTGTTTCCCATGGGTGCAAAGCTTGAAATCCATGCTGTATTTCCTATCCTGCCAATGAACCGCTCACCGAGCTTTTCCTCTTCTGTGACCAGGCGGAGCCAGTAGTTTTCATGGTTCTTTTTGTAATATTTTTTGCTGGCATTGAGATATGTGTTGGTCATATATGTGGGTTCCTCGTCCCCGATAAGCTGGACGTGTGGGTGAATGATGCTCGCTCCTGACGGGGGCAGATGGTTCCAGCTCAAAGAAAAGTATTTTGCACCAAGAGCTTCAATGCGCTTGAAGAAATCAATGCTTGCGTGTATTGTATCCCTGATTTGCACTTCTGTAAACTCCCCTATGTCCTGGTAATGTTTCTTTGTTATTGTTGCCGTGGCATGGTATTCGGCGAATGGAAAGAGGTTTGGAAATACAACTGTTTCCCCCCTCTTAATGCGGCCCTTTTTTGATATCTCTGGAAGGAATTTTGGTGTGGCCTTCTCGATATTTTTCGTGCAGAATGAGCAGTTCTCCTTCGACAGCTTTATCAGTTCGGCGTGGGGCTCCTCGCGGCGGGCCTGTTTGGCCCTCTTTGCCCTGTTTACATTCACTCTGGACCACGTGTCTGTCAGTGTGTCCTTCCTGTATTCGATGGGTTGGACTTCTTCTTTGAAGCCGTTTAATGGGCTTAAAAACCGGGCATTGGCTTTACTTTTTTTGAACAATGATTTACCTCCTACTTTTCGACGAAATACACGTTGTTTTTATCGTAGCCGAGCTCTAAAAACCTTCCTGTGCTCAAAATTCTATGGCTTTCGTATATGGGGGCAATCCTCTTTTTCGGACCAATTACAGACCCCTCTTCTATTACGACGCCCTCCCCTACTACGGGCGTCAGGTCGTGGCTGCCTTCGTGCACATCCACATCCATGTCCCTGTCAATTATACTCCTATCCCCTATAGAGGAATATCTCCCAACGATGCAATTGTTTAACTTTACGTCCCTTCCAACGTTTGTAAAATCCATCACTATGGATCCATTTATTCGTGCACCTTCTTCGATTTTACAGTAATCGCCGATGGAAGAGGAGTCTATCTCAACTCTTTCCTCTATTACACAATGCGCCCCTATGCGCACGTAATCCCCTATCTTCGGAGGGGTCTTTAATTTCTCTATTTTATTTATTGTGGAATCATGCACCCACCTTAGGGCACCCCTCTTGAATTTACCTGACGGGGCCTCATCGATTGTAGTCTGTTTAACGAAGAGCTTGATTCTGCTGAGCTTTCCGTGGAGTACGTCTTGCGTCGTTTTTAAAAGTGCTTCAGGATTTCCTACGTCCGCCCAATATCCCTCACATATGTATCCATAAACAAGGTAGTTGTTCGAACATAAAAACGGGATAATGTCTCTCCCGGTATCCATTGGCCCGCCAGTCATGCCTTCCAGGATTTCACGTATCTTTGGAGAGAATACATAGATACCTGTATTTATGGTCCTTGACGGAGCCTCTCCTTCTTTCGGTTTTTCAACGAATCTTTTTATCCTGCCGTCAGAAGCCATCTCTACGACTCCAAAAGGTGAGATGTCCTCAGTTTCGTCTAACTCCTTAAGGCCGACTGTTACAAGCGCATTTTTGGACCTGTGAAAACGGATTAAATCTGCCAAAGTTATGTCCAGTATATGGTCGCCGCCAACAACAAGTACGTCCCCGCCTATATCATAAAAATCCATGCAGAACCTTACTGCGTCTGCATTCCCTCTGTCTTCATATTTAGGCTGGTACATGAAGTTTGCATCGGATTTTAGGCCAATTCTCCTCGAAAATCCACTCCCTTCCTTGAAGAATTCCTTTATGAAAAGGGTATTCCGTACGCCCTTTCCTGCAAGAATGAACTCATTGAAACCCTGGCGGGCCATGGCCTCAAACGTCCTGCTCAAAATCGCCAGCCCGCACATGCTGACCAGCGGTTTTGGATGCTGGAGAGTAAGAGGATATAATCTTGTTCCCTCTCCCCCTACCACAGCTATTACAGTTGGAAGTTCCCGCATTGTGTCCTGCCCATAATAGACTTTAGTTCGATTCTATATAATCTTTTGCAGGTTACGGAAATTTTTTTCAAAAAACTTGTAGAAAAGTCTATTTAGAAAGGTCTATATACTCAATGTTGCATATTATATCAAGCGAGGATGTAGGTGGTAAATCCAAAGTAAGCTAAGTATATAAGTCTGGGATTTATTATGAAAGTTATAGGAGCGGGCGGGTTAACATTGACTGCTTTCAAAGGAGTCATATATAATGACACTTAGGATTGGAATGTTCTCCTGGGAGAGCATGCACTCAGTGAGGGTGGGAGGCATCTCACCTCATGTAACCTTTCTTGCAGAATCCCTTGCCAGAAAGGGGCACGAAGTGCACATTTTTACCAGGCCCGGGTGGATGAGGGACTACGATTTCATAAATGGTGTGCACTACCAGAGGTGCCCCCATGACCATTCTGGAGGGATAATTCAGCAGATGAACAGCATGTGCGAGTCAATGGTCGACAGGTTCTATGCTGTGGAACATCTCTTTGGAGAATTCGATGTCCTTCATCTTCACGACTGGCATCCAGTATTGGCGATGCACCAGATAAAGAATGGACGGGACATTCCGTGGGTCATGACCTATCATTCTACGGAGTACGGAAGGAACGGGAACGTTAACCATGACTCGCCAGAATGCAAGGAGATATCCCACAGGGAATGGCTTGGAGGGTATGAGTCGTCGCAAATCATAACTACCTCTCCGCATATGGTGGAAGAACTGAAGTTTGTATACCAATTCCTCGATGACAAGACATTCATAGTGCCAAACGGAGTGAATTCGATTCGAAAAGATGTTGACGCAGGAGAGGTGAAAAAGAGGTACTCCATACATCCGCTTGCACCCTTAATCCTTTTCGCAGGGCGGATGACATACCAGAAAGGTCCCGACCTTCTGGTAAGCTCAATAAATCAGGTCCTTGACAACCACTGGGATGCAAAATTCGTATTCATAGGAGAGGGAGATATGAGGCATGCGTGCCAGGATATGGCTTACATGCAGGGAGTATCGGATTCGTGCAGGTTCCTGGGCTATGTGGATGACGCAGATTTGGTGGACCTTATGAACGCGTGCGATATCTTCTGTGCGCCGAGCAGGAACGAACCTTTCGGAATAGTTATACTTGAGGCGTGGAGCGCGAGCAAGCCTGTTGTCGGAACACATGCCCACGGCATAATAGATGATTTCGTGGATGGCATTAGGGCGCATTTTTCCCCGGAGTCCATAGCATGGTGCCTGAACGCCCTTTTGAATGAACCAGAAACACGCGAGCGAATGGGTGAAAAAGGGAGAGCAAAAGTCAAAAGAGAATTTAGCTGGGACAGGATTGGAGATGAAACTTTGAAAGTATACCGAGAGGTACTTTGACGTTGACACCCGAGTACATGGCATGGCAAAATAAAAGTTATAAAAAAAATAAAGAGGTGATTTAAATGGCCGCAAAAGGAAATTTGAAAAAGAAAGCGAAGGTCTCAAAGAAGGCCAAAAAAGGGTCTGATGACATTGGGGATATTGCAAGAAAGCTGCTCGAGAATGCAGACAAGGACGCATATTACCTGAGAGACAAAGCAATACGCAACCTGGGAGAACTCAAAGACAACCTGCATGAATTCACGGAACACGAAGCGCAGTGGGTCGCAGACTGGATTGAATATCTGGGAGACAATAAAACCGCAGCAAAAATACGCAAGATACCTTCGGATTTCGAGAAAACCATTGTAGACCGGTATGAAGAGTTGAAAAAGTTCGTCAAATGATGCTTTAACTACTTCTCCTCTTTTATATCAAGAACTGTATAAATAGTAAGTATGAGTTCTATTTCACTGTGCTTTGAAGTGCACCAACCGTTTAGAGTAAGGAAGGAGGTGCTAAAAGGAGAAGAGGACCTGTTTAACGCCTACTTTGACGACAAGGTAAACAGGGAGCTATTCGAAAGAATTTCTTACAAGTGCTATTATCCTGCAACCGAGATAATACTTGAGGAGATCAACCGCTTTAAAGACGAATACAAGAAATTCAAGGTCGCCTTTAGCCTGTCAGGTATTTTTTTAGAGCAGTGCAAAGAATATAACCCAGGGCTTTTGGATCTTTTCCGCAAACTGGCAAAGAGCGGATGCGTTGAATTTCTCTCTCAGACTTATTACCATTCTCTGGCAGCCTTATATGAAAATAAAGATGAGTTTATCAGTCAGGTTGAACTGCATAGAAAAACGATTAAAAAATTATTGGGCACAAGTCCTGTGTTTTTCGAAAATACTGAGCTGATATTCAACAACGTAGTCGCGTCAACTGTTGAGGGGATGGGCTTTAAGGGAATATTTTCAGAGGGTGTTGAGAGGGTTCTTGGCTGGCGCTCTCCAAACTATGTATACCACCCTTTTGGCAGCGATATTAAAGTTCTGATGCGAAACTACCAGCTTACAGACGACGTCGGGTTTCGCTTCTCTGCAAGGGACTGGAAGGAGTACCCTCTTACAGCAGAGAAGTATTCTGCATGGCTTGCAGGCACCCCCGGCCAGTGTATAAACCTCTTCATGGATTATGAGACTCTTGGCGAGCACCACTGGCCTGAAACAGGAATACATGAATTCCTCAGGTTTCTGCCTGGAGAGGTGCTCAAATACGACCACCTTGAGTTTCTGACACCCAGCGAAATAGCAGAAAAACATGCCGCTGTTGGCGAGGTGGACGTGCCTGAATGGGAAACCACCTCATGGGCAGACCTTGAGCGCAGCACCGCTTGCTGGCTGAGCAACGATATGCAGCGAGAATGCTTTGATAGAATAAAGAGACTTGATGAAAAAGTGAAGATGTTGAAAGACAAAAAAATGCTTAATGTCTGGAGATACCTGCAGACAAGCGACCACCTTCATCATATTTACACAGAAGGCGGCGGGCCAGGAGAGGTGCACTCGTATTTCAGCCCTTGTGAAAGTGCAGTTGAGGCATTCAGAATTCTTGATGCCGTATTGACTGATTTTGAAAAAAGAGTAGAAAGAAAACTTAGATAATTTTAATTGCCCTCTATATGACTTCCTCGTATAACTTTATTGTTTCCTCAACTATTTTTTGCATAGTAAAATGCTTGAATACGCGCTTCCTTCCATGCACGCCCATCTCTTTTGCCTTATCAGGATAGTCAAGCAGGCTGATTAGTCCCCAAGCGATGTCAAGGGGTTTGTTTGCGTCTACGTGTATGCCCGTCTGTTCCGGTCCAGATGGCACGACCTGGTCTCTAAATCCAGATATGCCGCTTGCACCGACCACAAGCGGTTTGCCAAGCGCCATGGCTTCCAGCGAGACTATCCCAAACGGCTCATAAAGCGAGGGGAAGATTGCAATGTCGCATGCCCCGTAGTGCAGTATCCGCTCCTCTTCTGAGACAAATTCAAATCTGGTAATGACATTGCGCTCAATGCCAAATTGTCTTATCATGTCACCGACGTTGTGTTCAAGCTCCCCAAAGCCAAGTACTACTAATTTCGCCCCGGGGTGCTTCTTTATGACATCCGGCATGGCCTTAAGCAGATTTATTATACCTTTCACCGCAGTCAGGCGCCCGACAAATAAAATCATTGTTTCGTCTTTATTTATGCCATATCTTTCGCGCAGCTCTGAAATCTTCCCCTTGCCCTGTTGCTTGGGGTCGTACAGGTCTGTATCAACGCCATTCCAAGCTACGCTTATCTTATTTGCATCCCAGCCGTGTCTTGCGAGGTCTTCTGCCATGGGGTAGCTCACAGTTATTACCTTGTCAGCCATCTCCCCGGCAGTATTTTCCAGGCGTGTTATTACCTCGCTGCCGCCGTCCATGGTTCTGCCCCGCTCAGTTGAATGTACATGGAAAACAAGCGGCAGGTTTGTTTGCCTCTTTGCAGCCATGCCTGCAATTGAACTGAGCCAGTCATGCGCGCATATAACATCAAATTTGTATTTTTCCTTTGCTATAAGCTCCCCTACAAATTTGGCTGCACTGAGTATGTTGTAGACAAAAAGGTCGCTGAAGAAGTCAAGGTGTTTTCCCCAAATTTTAAGCTCATCCCCAACAAAAAGCGGAAAAATATCGCTTGTATTCACAAGCAGCGGGCGGTGTATTTCGACGCCATTCACTACTTCCCTGGTTGGAAGATTTCCAGGGTTCAGCGTGAACAATGATACTTCATGCCCAAGCTCCACCATCTTGGGTGCAACATACTGCGCATAGGTCCCCAGCCCACCTACAATTCTAGGTGGATATTCCCAAACAAAGTATCCAATCCGCATTAAATCTCTTGCCCCGTATTAATTGAACCAAATAAGCATTATTAAATCGCATTGTATAGTTAAATACGTATCGGCGCAGAAAAGAGAATGTATGTTCTATATGTTTCAATCAGTATCTAAAATATACGGGTCGTTCCACTGCGACCACCACTGAACCGGGTTTTTCACTGGCACCAGGTCGCCCCCGTCGCAGCTGAACAGTTCCCCGTTGTAGAAGACAGCGCCTTCATTCATTTGATGTTCAAGGGCGCTCTCAAGGAGTTCTTTAATAGTCTCTTTCTCCCCTGCTCTCTCAAGAAGGCGGATGAGATATGGCGTGTCTCTTGGCCAGACGACTGCCTCGTGGTATTCGCTGTCTCCGTAATACACATTCTTGTCTGATTGCCTCACCAAAATTCCAAAGCTTTGCCCATCTCTTTTGACCAGCAAATTCTCCTTTATGGTGTCCACGAACGTTCTAAGTTCATCATCCGAGAATAAATCAGCAAGCAGGGATATCGCTACAACGGCAGGAGACCCAAGCGTTGAATCCTTCCTGCCTTCAAGAGTGACCGCGTTGTATAAGAGCCTATCATTTGCAAAAATCCGCTTGAAGCTTTCAATGGCCTTGGATAGCGTCTTTGAATAATTGTCTTTTGGCCCCTCTATCGCGGCCCATGACCTAAGAGTTAGAATCCACTGTGCGTTAATCTCCGGCAGCAGGTATACTGGCTTATTCAGCTCATGCTGTTTTCCGCTTAAAATCAATTCCCTCTCCCAATCTTCCGGTATGCGTATTGGAACCTTGTGCCCATCCACGATGCGCATGCCGTCGGTCCATGAGTGCCAGGGCACGACAGATATAAGCCCGTTTTCATGCAGCACAGGAGGGCCGTTGATAGTATCCAAACTGTTTTTTTTGAACCCTTTGAACGTTTTCCTTGCATTTTTTGATATTTTTTCGGCCAGCCTGGAATCCCCTGTCCGTCTCACATACTCATCTGCCAGGATGTATGCAAGCAGGGTTGCATCTGCACTGTTGTAGTCTCCCGGAACTCTATTGGGGATTATTCCATCTTCATTTTGGAAATTGAAAGCAGAGAGAATCACTTTTTTTATTTCGTTGCCTTTTCCTATTCTAATCAGCGTTTCAATGTTATGAAGAAGCCCCTCGAACTCATCGCGCATCCACGGAGTCCTGAACCAAAAATCCCCTGCCTCGTGGAAAAAATGTTTATCAACATACATCCCAAATTTTGTCATCGCAATGGTCCTGAAAGCTGTCTCGTCTTTCGCGCCAAGGGCTTTGACGATTCTACCTGCGTGCCCCTCCTCGGCCCTCTCGTTTTCCCTGCCCTCCTTCATTGCGAGTTCATTGAGTTTTTTGACCTCGCGCTCGGATTGTGCACATGAGACGGTTATCATTGCTGAATTTGAGGGGATTTCGATTTCTCCTAGTGAGACCGGGATTTTGTCCTCGCCTATGAAAACTGCCTCCCCGGTTTCATTTCTGCGTCTGTAGCCAGACCCCATCTTATAATGCCAGTTTAGGCTGCGAAGCCATGTTTTTGCCGTGAAGTTTTTGGAATTGGTTCCCATCATTACTGAAACTGGGCCCCTGCCTAGCATCAACCCCCCATCTGTGGAACTGCTCCAGTGCTCATCTGGAGAGGAATCGTGATACATGTGCCTGATGTCGGCTATCGGCTCCACTGCCAGACTTATTTCTTTGTCTTTGCCAGCAGATGCATCCAGAATCACGCTTGTAGCAATTCCCTCTGATTTGACATCAAGCAGATAGTAACCTACGTTTAGTTTTACCCCGGCGTTTTCGTATTTGTAAATCACCCTCCAGGGAGAGGCTGAAACCGATTTTGGATGGAGACTCACATATTTCCCATTTATTTTAACGCCCGTGGCAATTCCGTCCAGCACATGCCAGTTCTCAAGACCAACAAGCATGCTCAGTCCCTCGTAAGGGTAATCTCGGTTTGGGATGATTTTATTTCCAAGTGGAACGGAATAAACCGAGCTAGACCATGACGCCTGGGGCCTCTTTAAAATGACGTGCTTTGTCTTTGCTGGGTTCCTGTGCTCGATTGGAGGGATATCAACGTAGAAGTTCATGATTTCATATGCCCATGATTTGCAGCACCACTTCCCTTCGCCTCGCGGATGTGTCTAAGTTCATGAACACGATTTGCTGCCAGGTGCCGTGCACCACCTTTCCGTCAATGATGGGAACAACCATACTCGGACCCATGATAGTAGCGCGCACATGGCTCTTGCCGTTGTCATCGTGCCATGTCCCGTGGTGTGCATAGTCCTTGCCGCTTGGCGCAAAAATCTCAAGCGCCTCTGGAATATCCTTGAGGAGTCCTGGCTCATACTCCATCGTCGTTATGACTCCTGTCGAGCCGGGTACAAAGATTGTGACCGTCCCATCCTTAATCCCTGACCCATCCACTGCATCCTGAACGGGACCGGTGATGTCTTTGATATCAACGTCTGCTTTTGTGTTTATGGACAGATACTTGCTTATGACCTTCATTTCTGCTCTCCATTTTTTATCTTAGTTATTATTATAACCTTATTATATGATAAAAGTACTTTCTTTCGATGTTGATGGCACGCTGGTCGACGGCAGGTTCGCGGACATGTTCTGGAATGACGGGGTGCCAAAGCTTTATGCCGAGAAAGTTGGGCTGAGCTTTGATGAGGCAAAGGATTACCTGCAGGGAAGGTATGACGAAATCGGGGACTGTGATTTGCGGTGGTACCTGCCGGAGTACTGGTTCGCGGAGCTTGGAATTGACAAAAATCCAAAGGAGCTGGTGATGGAGTACGCCTGCGAGATAGATGTCTTCCCGGAAGTGCCGGAAGTCCTTAGGAAGCTATCAGAAAAGTACATGCTCGTCGCCTCCTCAAACGCTCCAAGAATCTTTCTTGAAGAATCCATCAAAGGCCTTTGCGAGTATTTCAAGCATACTTTCTCCTCCACTACAGACTTTGGGCTTGTAAAAAAGCTTCCAGAGTTCTATCATACCCTCTTTGAGGTCCTTCATATTGAGCCAAGTGAACTGGTGCATGTCGGCGACCATTTCGAGTTCGACTACAATGTGCCAAGCCAAGCTGGCGTGAAATCGTTCTTTTTGGATAGAAAAAATAAAGGAAACAGAGGACATGTGCTGCGGGATTTAAGCGAGCTTGAAGGCCGTCTTTAAAGCGCTAATCCTCTTTAGCGATTTGTAGTGTAAAGTAAAACCGGGTAAGATGCCCAATTTCGCTTTCAACACCCACCTTTCCGCCGTGTGCTTCGACGAGTTCTTTTACAATGGCCAGCCCCATGCCAGTGCCCCCGTAAGTGCGGCTTGTGGAAGCGTCTGCCTGGAAAAACTTATTGAAAACTTCTGGAATGTCACTTTCTGCGATTCCAATCCCTGTGTCTTTTACGCCGACCTCAACGAATTCTCCAATTTGTCTTGCTTCAATTGAAATACTGCCGCCCTTTTTGTTGAACTTTATTGCATTGCCAAGCAGGTTTCTCATGACATGTTCTGTGTGTTTTCTGCTTGCACTAACTTTTGGCATGCTCTTTTCAACTATTACCTCCAGATTAATGCCTTTTTGCGATATTGAATCCTTAACCTGTTCGACTGAATAGGATATGACGCCACCAATATCAATGGCTTCGAGTTTCAGAAACCGGTCTTTATCCCCCAGATGTGAGGCCGCCATGAGGTCGTCTATGATTAAATTCTGCCTGCCAAGAGCCTCATCGGCCATTTTTAAAAGTTCGTTTTTCTCTTTTTCGTCTTTTGTGTCTGTTACAAGCTCAAGCGCCCCTTTGGTGATAAAAAGAGGGGTGCGCAGCTCGTGGGTCACGTTGGCGATTAGATTGCTTTTTAGCTCATCAAGGGACTTCAGTTTCTCATATGCTTTTTGAAGTTCGGCGTACGCCTCTTCCAGCTCCTCTTCTGCCTTTTTGCGCTCGCCAGTCATGAAGTTGAATCCCATTACCAGCTGGCCCAGTTCGTCTTGGCTTGTCACGTCTATTTTTTCATCGAATTTGCCCTCTGCAACGTTCATTACGCCCTTCGTCAGCTCCTCAATGGGCCTTGTTATCGACCTGGAGAGAACTATTGCTATAATTAAAACTATGAAAATTCCCGCAATTGTGAGGCCAGTCCCGATTGTTACGAAGCGGTTGGCGATGCTCTCAACAACCGTTTGCTCGAGTCCCTCACTCACCAACGTCTTCTTGAGGACCTGCTGAAAAATGCCGTTTATGGCAATTCCCCATGCTGTGATAACCAGGAAAAAGACTACTACAATATTGTTTCTCAGGCTTGATTTCATGGGTTCGATTTCGTGTGCCATTTTATTTTCCTTCAAATGATATAAAGTCCAATGAAAAACGTAAATGTGGCTGCGAAAAATCCTGCAAAAGCCATTAAAATGGCTTTAGTGCCGTTGTTGCTAAGCAGCTCCTTTGCATCGGCGTTCAAACCCACTGCCGCCAGGGCTGTTGCCCAGAGTATATTATAAAGTGGCTTAATCACAGGGGTCATGGAATTATTGTAAAAGG
>JAHJSX010000036.1 GCA_018830205.1 archaeon
TACTTGATAATCGAATATAAAACTTTAGAACTCTTTTTTTGGCCACTGCGCCTAATTGGACGGGTCTGGTAGATTCTTTATCACGTCTCTTACCGAGATTATCCCAATAATCTCGCCGAAGGTAAATCCCTCCTCATGTTCTCCTTCGACAAAGAGGTGTTTTATACCATGTTCGCTCAATATCTTTAGGGCATCTTGGAGCTCTGCATCAAATTTCACCCTTATCAGCGGCGCGGACATTATGTCTCCGACATAATCTGTTGCCCTTCCCGATGCAAGATACTTCACAAAATCCTTTTCTGTGACTATGCCGACAGGTACACCATCATCTGAAATTGCGATGCTTCCAATTTTCTTTTCTACGATTATCTCTGCTGCTTCCTGTATTGATGTGTCCCCCTGGACGGATACAATATCCTTTTTCATTATGTCTGCTACTTTCATTGGTCGAAAAATTATTAATTCCTGATATAAATAGATATTGGAATCGCATTTTCAGGAGGCGCCTAATCAAATATCGGCCCGCCGTAGTCTCCTTTTTGGCTGTAGCCTGCGCTCTCCCAGTATCCGCGATACTCTGGGTCATCTGTTAGCTCGATTTTAGTTATCCATTTTATCCACTTGTACCCCCACTTGTCCTCAGCAACAAGCACGAAGGGATAGCCCCTTTCAGGCGGAACCGTGACGTTGTTCATCCTGTATGCCATGATGATGTCTTTGTCATAAAAATAACTAAGTGGGTGTGACGTGGAATAGCCGTCATACGCATGGAATATCACAGTGTTTGCCTCGGGGCTTGGCCCGGCTTCGTCCAGCAGGTCCCGCAGGAGTATCCCTTCCCACAAAATCGTGACACTCCAACCCTCAACGCAGGTAAGTTTCACGACCTTTGAGTATTTCTGGCGGTCAAGCACCTCATCATATGTATAAATTTTTGGCTCATCTACGAGTCCCGTGACCTCCAGCCTGTAATCGTAGAGAGGGATATACTGGGGGCCTTTTATTGAATTCTCCCGGAAATCGTTGACTGATGAAAGTTCCTTGCCCTCGTACTCGGTTATCTCGACCTCGTCAAGTATTATTATGTCTTCCTGGATGCATCCTGTTATCAAAACAAAGGCAATTAAAAGCATTATTTTTTTCATTTTAAACCCACATTGCAAGACCCACTGCCGCTACGCAGCACACCGCCTCCACTGCCCATACCCGCAAGACTGCCTCTGGCTCCCTCAATGGCTTGCGCCTGATGAAAAATCTTGCAAGAGACATGTTTGAACCAGCCGGCACAAATAGCTGTCCATCCCTTAGCTCTGTCGGTGTCTGGGACTCCCGTGTCATGACTCCCACTGAAAGGTATTTTAGGGCTGCATCAGCGATGTATGGTGCCAGGATTATTGCCCCGAAAAGCTCTATTTTTGATATTATCATTGTGGTAAAAAGCGCTGCGCCGATGATGAGCGTTCCAACATCGCCAGGGAATACACTCGCAGGATATCGATTGTAGTAAAGAAATGCCAGAAGTGCGAAAAACATGGCCCCAGAAATGATGGCCCCCTCAGTCGAGCCGTTCAGGTATGCCACAACTGCCATTCCAAGGCTCGCGATTGCCCCTGTTCCGATTTCAAGGCCGTTGAACCCCGCGAGCATGTTTGTAAAATTGCATGCAAACATGAAAAAGATGGGCACGAAAATAAGATACAAAATCCCAAGGTCCTGTCCCGACAATGTCGGTTTTGCAAATGGGATTAATAAAAGTCCAACAGCACTAAGAGCTAGGACTTTTTGTTTTGCTGAAAGCCGCCTTTTTCCATCGACTATCCCTACTAGCCCGATGAGCATGACCACGACAAGCCCCAGCAAAAGCCGTGAGTCCGGGTTAAAAAAATATGCCGCGATTATCGATATTGAAAATCCAAGAAGTACTGCAATGCCCCCCATCTCAGGGATTTCAACTTTCTCGGCTTTATGAAGGTCTATTCCTGTGATGCCTTTTTCTGCGAGTTTATTTTTTAAAATCGGCGTTAATACAAATGTGACAAAAAACGCAGCTGCAAAAAATTGGAGCATTTTCAAGTACCCAAATTTAGTTCATAGAAATAAACATTGTCATCGCTTGAGGCTGCTGCCAGGTATTTGCTGTCTGGTGAGAATGCAAGGCGATTAACATTGCCACCAAGCCGCGACTGCCACACCAAGCCCCCCTGGATATTAAAGATGTAAAGGTTATCGTCCCATGAACCAAGTGCTACATATTTGTCATCTGGAGAAATCGCAACTCCATTGTTTGAGTCGCCGGTCACGTAGCTCCACAGCATATTGCCGGACTTATCGTATACATATAATGTCCTGTCCTGCGCTACTGCTGCTATATACTCTCCACTTTTTGATATGCTTACCCCATATATGAAACTTTTTTCGCCAGGGTTTACCTTCCAGAGCATGTTGCCTTTTGAATCGAGCAGGTAGACATTTCTATCATCGGCCCCGGCAGCAATGTAGTCTCCATTGGCAGATGATGCAACATCCCACACACCAAATGCGCTCTCTTGTGTCTTGTACTCCCATTTCTTCCCACCGGCCCCGTTATATGCATAAATGTTTTCATCTGTGGACGCAGCTGCTATTGTTGTTTTATCGCTGGTTATATCCACCCCCATTAATTTTGGAACTTTGCGCGACCATGTCTTGTACCCCCTGTTATTAAATGAGTACAGGTAGCCATCAGGCGTGAGATAGCTCGCCGCTATTATAGTTTTTCCATCAGGGGTTATCACTACGTCTCTAGCGCCGCCTTGAAGTTTGTAATTCCACAAAAGGCCTCCTGTTTTATTTAGCAGGTAGACCCTGAAATCGGATGATGCTGCGGCCACGTATTCTCCATTGGAAGATATTCCGACGCTGTTTACATCACCTTTTGTCGCATATGTCCACAAGAGATTAACTGGCGGCGGGGGTGTTGGCGGGGGCGGCGTGGTTGGTTGAGCAGGGGTTGGAGGTGGTGCCGTTGTCGTCGGCGGAGGTGGTGGGGGTGGAGGAAGAGTAATTGCGGTGGGCAGGGTTGCCTGTTTTTTTAAGGCAGCTGATGTGTATGGCTCAATGTCTGTAATTTTGTGGGGTGGTTCATATACAACGAGTGCAGCGGACTGCACGATAACAATGATTAATAATGCGCTTACAATGCCATTTTCCATTTTATCCCTCTAAATCTACCCTCTCTAGCTAATTTAACTTTTTGGTCTGCGATATGGCCAGATACAAAAGCGCCAGATAGAACAAAATGCTCGTTAGCTGCAGACCGACCTCGATTAAAATGAAGGTATGGGTCAGCGCTATCGCATAAAGGCATGTCAAAATAGTGTCCCCTCGCATGCGGTCCATGATGCCAAGATAGGCCCCTATGAAAAAGCTTGTTGCAAACGCGCCAATGATACCAAAGTCAAGCATTCCCGGGCCAATCAGCGTGGATGTGATTATGTGAGGCTCCGCGTAAAGCGGGCCAAGGACTTTTATGCTGACAATCATCTGCGTTGCATCAAGAAGCGCCTCGCCGCCAAGAGCGCCAAATGGGAAACTCATGCCCACAACAGCGTCGAAGACGGCGAAGGTAAAGCCGGCCCGATAAAAGATGTAGTAAGCTTCCGGTACGTTCCAGGACCCATATGCAACTTCTGCTATAAACGTTCCAGCAATCGCAAGTATCAACACGACTGCCACAAGACCTGCCCCGATTTCTTGGAGTTTCACTCTTTTGAGCAAAAGGCCTGTGATGCTTGCCGAAGCAATTATTGCTATCGCGTCTGACTTGAAGCCAGACATGATGGCCAGCGCTAAAAGGAGCAGGATGGCAGGAAATGCGGTCCTCTTTTTGTAAAATGCGATTAAAAATGATGCGCTTAAAACTGCAAACCCATGGAATATTGCCCTCGATGGGTCAATCGCCGTGGCCTCGCGGGACACTGTTTCAAGAATCGGTATGCCCTTGTAAAGTATCGCAAGCGATGCAAGCATTGCGAGCAGGAAGGCCGCCCACGTGATTTTTGGGTCATTGATTTTCTTTGATATAGAAAACAAAAGCAGTGTGAAACCCCCCGATGCCACAATCAGCAATACTGGGTGTATCGGGAACGTTGTATAAAGCGCCAGAAAAGCTGCAACGAAAACGCCCCCCAGTACCGGGTTTGCCTTAACTTTAATTCTTCTTCCAAAAATCGCTGATGCAGAAAGGATGACTATTGAAAGGAGTGTTATGACATATGTCAAAAGTCCGGGCTTTGAAAAATGACCACCCGGTGCGATCAAGTACCTGCTTGTATCCGGAATGATATATGACAAAAATGCAAATGAGATAAATAAAAGATACACCAGAGGGACTGCGAGTTCTGGCCTAAGCGCGCGCTCCAAGGTCTTCATATAATCCATCGATTTCACCCCCCATCTTCTCCCATGTGAATCCGTTTGCCTTTTCAAATCCATTTTCAATCAGAGTTTTCCTTAACTCCTCCGCTTGTAGAACTCTGTCAATTGCTTCGGCCAGCTGTTCAATGTTCTCCCTTTCCACCAGAATGCCGCTTTGCCCATCCGCCACAATCTCTGGTATTCCTCCAACGTTCGCAGCAACAACTGGAACTCCTGCCGCCATTGCTTCAAGCAGCACGAGGCCGAAACCCTCCTCTTTTGATGGGAGCACCAGCACTTCGCTTTTTTCCAGTACATTTTTTATTCCTTTTCTCCTTCCCAAAAACTGGATATTGCCTTTTGCCATTGCTTCAAGCCGCCTCCTTTCTGGCCCATCTCCTACGATTATTAAATTCGTATTTTCTGTTTCAATTTTCTTAAATGCCGCTATAAGGACATCGACCCCTTTTTGGGGAACGAGGCTGCCAATGAATGTGACAACGCGGCCATCGGGCTCGAATGGCTCTGAGTCTTCAGAGAGCGTAACCCCGCCATATATAACATCAATGCGCTCCTGCGGCACTCCCATCTTTTCCACTTCCCCTTTCAGGAAATTGCTTACCGCGATGACCCTGTCGGCCCTTTTCAAAACAAAGCGCATGACTTGTCCTGCAAGCAGGTTTTTGGAGAGGAGTGTGATATCCGAGCCGTGGACCGTTATTATGAGGGGTTTACTTTTGAAGTACTTCAAAAGAAGGCCGAGAAAGCCCTGCGGGAGCGCATAGTGTGCATGGATGATGTCAAAAGACTTGAAAATCCCATTAAAAAATCCCAAAAACACAAAGAAAAATGCCCTTAAAAATGGAATGTTTACTGTGTTGGAATATGTAATGATTTCAAAATCTGCTCTGGAATGTTCCATAAGCCGCGCAACGTGGGTTGAAATGCCGCCTCCGGTGCCCCACTGCGTAACAAGTAGCACTTGCATGTTACAGTTTAGGGTTTACCAAGATTAAAAAGCTTGTGAAAAAGAACAAAAACACAACCAGGTCGACAAGGCCTGTTTCAACTCCCACTAAAGTGTATGCAATAAGAAGCGAGAATATCCCTGTAGCAATGGCTCCCTTTGTTCTTTTCATTGTGAAATACGCAAGCCCAACAACAAACCCAAGCGCGAGCGCAAACGCCATGATGCCGAGAATCCCAAAATCAAGCACAACAGTTCCAAAAAGCGTCGACGTCATTGAGATATCCTGCACCCCGTACATCCTTGCCACAATCGTCCTCGGGCCAAGGCGCGGGCCAGGAATTGTATGGAAGAATGATGAAAAGGTTGAAAGAAAGACTGTGCCGTGGTTTGCACCAAAAAGATAAAAGCGGTTCACGAGGCTGTCATAGATGCTTAGAGTCAGGCCCATCCTCTGCCCTATCACATCAAAAATCCCTACTGAACCCCCTTCCGCGATGGCCCTGTAATACCCTGCGATAGAAATTGAAAGCAGGGCAGCGAAAAATGAAAACAGCACCTCAATCGCTCCAATTAACCGTGAATAATACATTGCGATTGTGCATCCAAGAAGCGAGACTATTATCTGGGTCCTGTATCCAAGAAGGGCAATTAAGAACGTTGTCCCAATGAGTATAAAAAGAGAGTAAATCCTTGCATCTTTTTGAGAGATTAACTTTTTCTCAAGCCTGTTTCCAATGGCAGAAATCGCAAGTATGCCCCCTGGAACAAGTATCATGGCCAGCGTCGTGAGCGTTACGTTCAAGTATCTCTTTGCAGTCGGCTTGAGAAGAGGGATTGCGCCTGCTTGGAACAGGTCATAAATAAGCGCCAGGACGCCAATGGAAATCAAGAATATTGCAATGCGCTCTGACTCTGACTCAAGCGCTATATTTTTTATTTTCACTCTCTTTGCCAGCTTGACCCCAGCGCCAAAGAATAAAACACCCAGAAAAATCGAAAACATGGCCAAATTTGATGGCCGGTACGTGCTTATGCATACAAACGCAAGGTAGACCAGCGGGAAGATGAACAGCGGGTTGAAAAGGTCCACGCTGCTTTTTAGGCCCACGTTGACCCGGTCAAAAGTGCCCCATATTCGCGCAGGATAAAGTATAGGCATCTTTTTTGATACCAAAAACAGTTTTGACCTTAAAAACGCGTTTTCTAAAAAATTCGCAAAGCTTGCAGCGAAGGCCCCGGTCCTGCTTTTTTCAAGCGCGGTTATGAAGAATTTCACGAGGGATGCGAGTGCAGTTATAAACCTGCTCCCTGAAAATACATTCATTTCAAATCCTCGATGCTTGCAACGTGGAAATCTTCTCCAAGGTTTGGCATCGAAGCGTATCCAAGATGCACCTCAATTTTTCCAGTCTCAACACCGTCTGAGGAAATATCAATCTTTTCAAGTTCAGTTAGCTCTGCAAGCTTTATCATGAATATTGCCTCATCGCTCGACGTCTGCACTATGCCGACATACTTGA
>JAHJSX010000037.1 GCA_018830205.1 archaeon
AACTTCACTATTGCAGTCGTGTCAACCGTTTCAGACATCCTCACGCTTTTATTGATTGGACCCTCGCCTATCGTAATTGCCGCTTCCTCTGCGTTTGTAACAAGATACTTTTTACCCCCAATAAGCAAAACCTGCCCCATAAGATTCCCAAACGGGCCTTTTGTATTCTCGTTTAGTTTCGGCGGCTCAAGGTTGTAGATGAGCCTGACCTGCGCTTTTGTGGCCCCGTCAAGGACATAAAGCTGGTTGTAAAGGACATAGTCCTCCTCGTCGCGAAGGTCCCCGTCCTCATTCCCATCAACCCATATGGCGTCAGGGCCATAATCGTCAAGCACAAGTATTTTATCAGAGTAAGTTTTGATGCTCGTACTCCTCCATTCGGTGACAATATTTGCAGTTTGGTTTGCCAGCTGCTCTTTTATGGTCTCGTTTGTTACAGTAAAGCCGTAGCGGGTCAGCCGGATTTTGTTTTGAGAATTGAACTGGAGGCGGTATGGCTCGTTGTCCACCAATTTGACCTCTTCGTCTTTTTCAATTGTGTAGACGCTGCTCATAAATTTGATTTTTCCTGTGCCCTTATTGCTCCCGGTTCCGAATTCGTCGTCGTTGATTTTTACTTCACTATATCCAAGTACGCCTGTCTCCCCGTCCCTGATATCGAAAAGGACATCCTCTTTGACAACCGCAAATTTTGTTTTCCTTGGCTGGGCGTCTGTAAGGTAGAGTTTGTAGCCCTCAAGCGCGTTTGTCATGTCCTTGAGGTATACCTTCATATCAGTTCCATTGGGGAACTGTCCTCCGCTTGAGTACTCCCTGTCAAGGTCTATGCTGCCGACCGTCGAGTCGCCCTCTATGACATAAAGCACGCCCATAAGCGTTGAACCAGAGGTCGGGTCAACAAGCTCGAATTTCAAGTCGCCGACGACAGTCTTTGCTTCTGCAGCATCATATGCCGGATATTTCTTGAGCGTAACCTCGGTCGGTTCTCCCATTGTGATTGTGGTGCCGATTGCCTTTGTTATAAGGTACCGCTTTCCTTTAATTTCTGCAATGGTGCCCGGGAAATCATCAAGACTGGCGCTAAATGTTGAAGGAGGGTCAACGCTGTAAACAAGTCTGACAGATGCGTCATTCAAACCTTCCTGCACATAAAGCTCGTTATAGAGCACATAGTCCACGTCGTCTGCAATGTCCCCGTCCCCATTTGCATCAACCTTTATTGGCTCTTTGTACTGCGGCACGTTAGAAAGGGAATAAAGCTTGTTTGCATCGCTTTTGATGTAGGTGCCGTCAGTCCACGCAAAAACGAGCTGGACACTTATAAGCACGAGCAGAATCGCTAAAACCTTCTTCAAATCACCCAACTCCAACGTACATAATATTTGCGCCCTTCTCCTTTAAATATTTAATCAGCCTTTCGGCCCATACCAGCTTTTTCTTCGTAAGCTCCGGGTTTTTCGAAAGTGTGTACTTGCCCATCACGGGGTTTGAAAAATCAATGCCGTATATCTTTATCTCCTTTGCTCCAAAATAATGGGCCAAAAACACGCACCGGTCCCCGTCCATGAACCCCCCGAAATTATAAAGCCTGCCAAACGCCTCGGCCTGGGTCGTGCCCACGAACGTGTCAAATTCCCCTGCATATTTTTTTATCTCAGGGATGTTGCTCCCGTGGGCATGCACAACAATCAAACTCCCTCTTTTGTTTGCCTCGACGATGTCCTTCATCTGCCCGTCAAGGTCTGTTACGATAATATCCGGCACTGTATCATTCTCGATAAAAAAAGAGGTCGCGCCGTCGGCCACAATGCTGGTGCCTTCTGGGAACTCTTTGATTTCTTCAAGCGTCGGCCCTGCACCGAACACGTTCACAATCCTGCCGTCTATTAGCTTCTTTAATCTATCTATAGGAGGTTTTTCAGGAAGAAGCTCGGCGAGGACTTTCGCGGCCTCGACGTCGGCCTCTTCCGAGAAGCCGAACTCCGCGAGAATCTCACGATATAGCCGGGCCCATTCCTTGAAGTCCATATGTAAAAATGTTCATGCTGGAAGTATTAGAATTTTTGGTTTTGTAAAAAGAAAAAAGTTGTGGGGAAATTATGCCCTTGCCACTGCCTTATAGTAGCAGCCCAATTTGCAGTAATGTTCGGTTCGCTCTCCATTGCAGAGTATGGCATCGCCCTTTGCCAGTTCACTGCTGCAGACATCGCATTCCCCGTGAACCTCTTGCCCGCATTCTGAACATTTTCCTGCTTTCATAGTATTACTATTTAGATTGCGTAATATTTCTTTAGTCTGGAAATATTTTATATACGCGTATATATTTTCAAACAAAACAGCGTTTAGATTATTATTTCAGGCATGCCTATAAAGTGTGCACAACCCAATAAACCTTTTATTTTTTCCCGCTTTCCACGCCAATCTACTTTGTAAACGTCTTGATTGATATGGAAAACACTGTGCGTGGGGTCTGCCCGTGCCACCAAGGAGTAAAAATCGGAGCCACTCGTTGTCAATGTCATACTGTAAGCAAAGCAGTTCATGTCCCATAGATATTCAAATTTTCCCATGATTTAAGTTAAGCAAGTTCTCCTTTAAAAAGATATTTCTTAATGGGTCTAACCGGCATCGGAATGAGGAATTTCAGTGGTCCAAGATACGCCTTTTTCGACGTTGATTATGGGCTTTGTATAAACAAAGGAATATAAATGGCAAAGTGTCATAGCAATTCCTTAGAGGGAGGCAACAACATGTCCAAAAAAACTTCAAAAATTGATAAGTACACTTTAATTTTGATAATTCTTCTAATTGCAATATCTGTGCTATCATATTTGACATATTTTGAAGGGGTATTTGAAGGAAAATCCAAATATTTGTCTTATGAAGCCGGAAACATAGATACTCCCCTGTCCCAATCACCCCCTAATGATTATTACATGTGGACAAATTTTGAGTCCAGAGGAGTTTTTATCACAGGTAGAAAAATTCATGTTTCAATTGATTTCCAAGCGAACACAGACAAATCAAAGGAATCACAAATTTTTGTCGTTTTTCCGGGTGCGATTGAGTATCCACTACCTGAAGGTCGTTTTAGTTTTGAAAAAATAGCCAGTCCATCCATTGAGCTAAACTTTGT
The DNA here is from genome assembly GCA_018830205.1 of archaeon. Classification (GTDB taxonomy): domain Archaea; phylum Hydrothermarchaeota; class Hydrothermarchaeia; order Hydrothermarchaeales; family Hydrothermarchaeaceae; genus JAHJSX01. Next base: position 3,137 of record JAHJSX010000037.1, read on the forward strand.
TAATGATTCTTTTGCCCATGGTGAAAAGGACATCGTATATTTGACACAGGAACAAGTTTCAGAATCCTCGATTTCCCCAATTAAAACTGATAGAGGATATACCTACGCCCTCCGCATAAATAATAAATGGCAAAACTCCGATAATTCTGTCAGACTGAATCCTATATTATATTTAGCCCCCTCAGAGATTGGATTGCAACTAAAAAATAGTACGTGTTTAGCTAATTAAAACTTTTCCCGCGCTCTAGGTCTTGGTTTATAAGACCGTCGAAGCTGCGGCACTTCCATGGCGATAGAACAGACTCAACTGCCGGCAGTTCCGGCTAACCAGGCCTGTGCAGCATGCCCTTTTCCACA
>JAHJSX010000038.1 GCA_018830205.1 archaeon
CGCGGGTCAGTGCAGAAAAAACGATACTTGAGGACTCCTTGGCAACTTATGGAAGGCCAGTCGACGTGGATTCAGAGTGGGGCAACAAATCAGAATTCGATGACTGGAAAAACAGGACCGCCAAAAAAATAAAAGAACAGGCAGAAAAAGAGATTTTTGATTTTTACTACGGCGGCGATGAGGAAGCTCTTAAAAAACAATACTACAACCCGTCAACCGATTTTAATTTTGAAAATTTCATAAAAGACGGGGGCGTTGAAGTAAGTATAACCCCTGATAGCTACGATGCTTCAACGAAAACCCAGAACGCGCTTGAGTTAACAGTCGGCTTCACAGACGGCGGCATCATAAGCGCAAAAAACAAGTTCACAGGATACGAGTTGACCATGACCGCCGGCACGAACGTCAGCGTTGATGCGAGGCCCTTCACGATGGCAGACAAGGCATACGATTTTACAGAGAAGTTCAACAACGAGGACAAGGCCGACAACATTGCCTGGCGCATGTGGGGGATACAGACCGTCCTTGGCCTTTTCGAGGCAAACGTAAAGCGCAACGTAAAATACGCAACAGACGACCGCGTCTCCTACTCCCTTATGCACCTGCTTGTGGCCATCGAGGAGCTTGAGACCTTCGGGACCTTCGACTACGTTCATACGACGGTAGAGATTCTTAGGCCATGGATTGGGGCGGAGGACGAGGCAAGCGAGTTCTTCTCGATTTTGTCGCTGAGCATGGAGGAGAGCAATGTTGATGAGGCCATCGGGGCGATGGATGCGGCGCTTTTTGTCCATAATACGACAGTTAAAATTCAAGAAATTAGTAATTCGATGATACTGGCGTCGTCGTATCTTGATAGCAGTACAGTGACAGAAGACGGTGTAGGATTTGAGAAATCTGAAGTAAAAAAAGAGTTTTTGTCGGGCGAGGGTACGGCACAGCATTTGAAAAAAGCGGCTAACACTGAAAAGCTGACAAATGTTTATGATGAAATTGTGGGCACAGGTGGTAAAAAGGAAAAGGTAACAAACTCTAAGAACAACGTGGAAGACAGCACTGTTGATTCTTTGAGTGTTGCAGACCAGATATCTGACATTGATTTTGAATACAAAGAAGTACGCAGTGAATGGGAAGAAGCAGAAAGCGACTTTTTACGTTCAAAATACGAAATAATTAGCGTTAGAGGCGATTATTTTTCTCTCAATTCAACATTCAACAATGAAATATGTACGAATCCCATAGCGGCCATGTTATGGTTTGGTGATTCTAATCAGAATGTGAAGGGTTTCAGGGAGGTTCTTTCTTCGAAATTCGATGAAACAAATGAGCTTGTTGGATACTACGGCGAACTTGAAAAGGCAGTTTATAACTTGAGCTATGACTCTTTTGCAGATAGTTATCAAATCGATGGACATTATGGTATAGCAAACGCTTCATTGAACAAAGCCGAGACACGCATACAGAGTGCCCGGTCAGCTAGAACCGAATACATAGACCAGAAATACAAGTATGACAACTGCCGCACACACTTTGATGAGACAGACCCAGAAATGGACGAATGTCTAGGAACCGGCCAAAAATGCAATTTTCACAGGTGCAATTTCCATAAATGTAATTGTGAGACTGATGAAGACGGCGAGGAGAGCTGTGATACTTGCTGGGATACCTGTTGGCAAATATGTTATTACTGCGTTTGTGACAAAAAAGTCTTAAAAAACAACTATGAGAAAGCCAACAAGACCTATGTAACCCAGATGTGGTTGACAGAAGACGGCCTAACTGATGCAGCACCAGAAGTACCTTTACTCCAAACCCAAATAAACGCTTTCTTCACAGACAAAGGCCTCGCAGACGTTTACCCTATGATAGAAAATACTCATGGCATGAATGAGGAGGTGACCACACAGCCTTTTGACCAAACAGCAAAGCCCTACTCGATTTCAAACAACTATTATGCCCACTGGGATTATTCTTGTTCTGGTGACAAAAAATATGAATGTGCAGAGGATGTGTTGGACCCTTCTTCAGATATAGACGAAACAAACTATGAAGACATGCCAAAAAGCCCCTTAACTTACGACTCTGCCCACAAAGACAACAACAACTACGGACTCTACTACCTCAAGTTCGTTATTGACAGGATGAACGAGACCTTCGGCGCGAGTTCAATCAATTCCGGGGAACTGGCTGAAGGCAAAAAGAAGCTCAATGAAATGAAAGACAAAGGCTTCTTTGCGAAAATGAATGCCATCCTGAAGCCCATCAAGGCCCTGATAGACGGTGCCGGAGACATCAAGTCCGCTATCGCCAAGGTTAAAAATGCCGAAGCAGGATTTCCAAACAGCAGGGAGCACTTTTACACGACACTGCCCCTGCCACCGCTTGACATCCCCGGAGTGGATATTGATGACCAGGGCTTCTCTGTGGTTCATGATATACGGCTGAGGGCCGATACGAGTCCTGGAAGAATAAAAATTCCGTTTATCAAAGACCCAATTTCTCTCGGTGATGACGATGGCATAAATCCCTCATTTCCGATTCCCTATACTCCGATATTCGTGTACCTGTGGCAGTTTGATATTACTCCCTGCAAGGTCGGAACCGACGACAATGGCGCTAATGAATCTTCAACTCTCTGGCTCATGGATATTGAAAACAACCAGGTTGCACCGTTAATGGAAATGAAGATGGATGAATATGATATACCGGTACCATTCTACGTTCACAAGCCGACCATGTACAAGTATGAGTTTACCCCAAAACAGACCTTTACCAAGAAAATTGATGCAAAAAAATTGCCCCCTGTTTTTGTTATAGCGGCGGGACCGTTCAGGACACGGTTTGGCTCGTATGTTGAGCCGCCTGACAAGGAAGTAACCGACGACCCAGTGCCAATTGACGTATATTTTGACAGGGAGTTTGCAGATGAAAGCGCGGTTATGGATGTAGTATATAAAAAAGAAAATATCGCTATAAAACACTTTATCAGCTTAACAGAATCCGTAAGCCTAAATTCCACTCCTATTTCAGAAGAAGATGAGAAAGAAATTACGGTTTCGACAAAAAATTTGACGCTTTTGAGAGAATATGGGTGGTCAGAAGTACAGGCCGATGTTTATGCTACTTCCGTTTTAGATGAACTTTTAGACATTAAAAACATCCAGGGCGAGGACCACGCCCGCGTCTATTTCATCGACCCAACTCTTGAATCAATTGAAGTAAGGCTGGAAAGAAACGGCCCTAATTTAAAAGTCATAAATGACGGAAACAAAAAAATAGATGTATCGGTTGACCAAAAGGCTGAGAATTCCTGTTTGTTTATTTCTCATAAAGGAAACATGTCCAAAAGTTGGATTGGTTTGGTGGAACCCGGTTCTCCTATAGATTTAGCTGTTTTTCCTGAAAACAATGTAATAATAACAGCAAAAGTACTGATGCCGGAAAAAGTCGAAGAGGAACTAGAAAGAAGAGGCATCCCCCTTAAACTGCAGGACCAAACCTAGCCATCACTCAAACTCAAACCCGTGCTCCCCAATCACGAAGTTCCTCCAGGAGGGGTCCGATGCCTCGCCTTTCATGTGATGGACCCTGATTTTTCTTTCAATTGTTTCTGTTTCCTCGAACTTCATCTGGAGATGGCCGTCAAGGAAATACACGATTGTATGGAAGAGCTGCGGGTTGTGCACACCCTCCTGCATCGTGTAGAGGATAAAGCCATATTTTTGCTTCGTGTCACGAGTAAGGTCCTCGATGAGCCTTGTCATCAAGTCTGTTGACATATACAAAAAAAGCGGCGAAAGCGAGTCGAAAATTATCCTTAAGGGCTTGCCAAGCTTGTCTATTGCGTCTTCTATGCCATTTGTGATGTCCTTTACCTTCGTTAGATACTGGTACATCCTAATTTTGGTGTCTTTGGTGGCCGCAGAGTAGAAATCCACAAATTCAAGGTTCTCATTGCCTTCCAAATCAAAACCGCATGCCTTTGCCCTTTCGAGTATTTGTTCAGGGGGCCTTTCAGTCGTGACGTACACGACCTTTTCTCCCTCATCCAGCCATTTTCTCAAAAGATACAGGCAGTATTCATATTTTCCAACGCCCGGGGGCCCAGAAAGAAGAATTGTATAATGAGACGGAAAGCCTGTTTCCAGTTTTCCCCTTTGTGTTCCAGATTCCAGATTTTCAGCCCCCATTGACATCGCCATTATCTATACCCATTTGTCCACTTTGATATAATTAGTTAACTAATCACAATAGCACGGCAGTTATACTCAAAACACCAAGAATAATGCAGAAATTCCCGAAATTTATTCTTCCACCAATCTTCAATAAAGCATCAATTGTGAGGATGCCAAAGGCAAAGGAAATCACCACAGAGACGAGGGAGTAGGCGTCAAGGGTAATCCTGCCAAGCAGTGCAAGCCCGACCTCTGCCGCGAGCACTGCAGGGATGCTCATCAAAAAGGAGAGCTTTAGCGCACTGCGTGCGTCATAGTTCCTTAGGAGCAGTACTGAAACAGTTATCCCTGACCTGCTGATTCCAGGGAGCACGGAAAATGCCTGAAGCCCTCCCACCAGTGCCGCATCGCCTTTGGTGATGTCTTTCTTATCAATGGCCTTCTTCGAATATTTCTGGAGAAGTCCTGTTAATATCAAAAGAATTCCTATTAATGCTGTGGCGGTTGCGCCAGAGATATTTGCTTTGCCAATCCCGAATAGAAACAAGGGCAGACCGACAACGCCTGTCAGGAAAGTGGAGATAATAAGAAATGAGGTGAGTGTGTTTGTGTCCGTTTCTTTTTTTGGATTTTTAAGATATAAAGGAAAATTTCTAAAAAGCTTCAACATATCGTCTCTGAAATAGACAAGAGCAGCAAGCAGGGTGCCAGTATGAAGCCAGATAGCGATAACAGCCGCATCCAGCAGGGTCTTCCCGAAAAAATTGACCATTATTAGCGAGTTAATGCCCTCGCTTGACACCGGGAGCCACTCAAAAACCCCCTGTATTACTCCCAGAACGACGGCCTCTAAAAGTTCCAAAAAATCACCCTAAATTCGTATTCTTATTTTAGATAGCCTGGCGCCTAATAAAGGTTTGCGAGCGGGCCTTTCTACAGCCCGCCCTTCACTAAGGTGTTTCATAGTCACCCGCATTGTAATCGAATATATCAAAATTGATGCAGCGGTCATTGAGATGAAGGCATCTTTGGCGCTTTGGGCTATCAAAAAGAGAGTTGCATTTCCAATGATTTGGGCAAATTGCCCTGCCAGTATCGCGAGAGTCAAAAATGCAGTCAGTATAGTCATAGCCGATACGGTTGGGACAAATATCAGATGCTTTCCGTACGCCTTAATGGCCACACCTATTACAAAAAATGCGTATATCATTATGGGCACCAGGATAAAAAATAAGAAAATTTCTGCAACATCATTGTAGAACTTTGATAAAAGAGAGAACATCGAAACAACGAGCATAAAAAGAACGACTCCCCAGATAATTTTCGGCAGGACCCGCCTCTCATACTCCCTCCTGACATGCTTTTCAATACCCATATGATAGAAGTAAAGAGCGATTGCCGGTGAAACCACAGTTAAGCTATGGAAGAAATTTACCATAGTTGCGCCATCAGACAGATGTTTCATGGAATATCCAAGCCCAGTAAGCCCGGAAAACACTATAGCCGCAGAAACCGATTGCCAACCCAAGAGACCGGGTTCAGTAAATTTAATCCCATCATACCTGCTGGAGATGACCAGTGACCTTACCAGGTATCCCCTGTGGAGTATGTCTCTTCCAAAGATGAAGTGTGAAATTATGAGGCCTGCTAAACTGGATAAAAAAAGCAATGTACCTGAGAATATTTCCACGTAAATCTCGGACATCCCGTAACTGCTTGCAACAAGGTCTGCCATTTTTTATAACTCCAGTATAAAATGAACTCCATGCATCTTACATCTTCCGTATCTTCATCATCCGCACCGCACCACCGTAAGCAAGAATTGACGTAGCAGTTACACAAATAAGAATGTCCTTGACTCCCTGGGCAATTATGTAAATCCCAGCATAACCTGAAGTAATACTTAACTCACCGGCCAGCGTAACGAGAGCCAAAAGCGAAGTTGAGATGACCATTGCGGACACCGTTGGCATAAATAGCAGATATTTTTCATAGGCCTTAAACGCTGTCTTGAAAGTAATAGCAGAGAGAATCAAGATGGGCAATATGATAAAATATAGGAAGAGGGTTCTCACATCTGTCGCATAGAACGCAAGGTCCTGCAGATAGGACTCAGATAGTATGGTGAGCACCCCAACCAAATCGTAAAGAAGAACCGTAATCAGAATAATATTTTTCAAAAATACGCCTTTTACCTCTTTCCTCAGGTGCTGCTTGATTCCCGCATAGAAGAAATACAGGGCAATGGGAGGTGATAAAAGCGTTAGATAGTCAAAGAAAATAAGTTGCAGGGGATGGACAAAAAGGAGTTTCAGTGTTCCCGCGAGTCCTGTTATCCCAGTATATACCAGCCCTGCGGAGATGTACTGCCACCCTGGTATCCCTCTTTCGGCTAATTTAACGCCTCCCGGACCAATTGAGTCCCCTATCAGAGCCACTCTATCTTTCATAACCCTCCCATAACCAAGGCTCACTACAATAACTACTAAACTTGATACATAGAGGAAAAGCCCTGCGAGGATGCTGATATAAATTTCGTGCATGCCAAAGTTTCCTTGAAGCTGGGCCGCAAGCATGCCGTTTTCGAAATTTACCATAGTTTTTTTAGGCAATTATCTTGTATAAAAGTTTATATGCGCTGATGAAAAATCATTTAGGACTAGTAAAGATTGTGATAATATGGACGAAAGAGAGTTGCTAATGCTGCAGGTCCTCGACGTAATGGAGCGGGAGAATTTCGAGATTTCAGAAATGTGCACGTCCGGAGGCGCGTGTTTTGACATATTTGCCAGAAGAAACGTGCTTCTGCTCCTCCTTAAAGTACTAAAAAACATCGACAGCCTAAGCACCGGGCAAGCAAGGGAGATTTCAAGCATAGGAAACATGCTGTGCGCATCACCTCTAATAGTAGGGGAAAAAACAAGAAACTCTCCCATGGAGAGTGGCGTGGTTTACGGGAGGCACAGCATTCCCGCTGTCACTTTGGATACATTCGAGGACGTCCTGCTTGAAGGCGCGCTTCCTTTGATATTCGCTGCAAGAGGGGGATACTACGTAAGGATAGATGGGCGCCGTTTGGGGGAGATTAGAAGGCGAAAGGGGATATCACTCGGGGACGCTGCAGAAAACATTGGCGTATCAAGAAGAAGCGTCCAAAATTATGAAAATAAAGACACGGCAATGACACTGAAAACCGCTACGAGGCTTGAGGAATTTCTGGACGAGTCCCTGGCAAGGCCAATAAATTTGTTTTTTATTCCCAAGATGGGTGATTTTGAAGGTGAACTTCAGGGTGAATTCGAAAGATATTCATTAAAAACTTTGATGGAACTGGGATTTGAAGTATATCCAATAAAAAAGGCACCGTTTAACGCCTTTACAAAGGAGGGGGGCGAAGTCATGATAACAAAGCTTACAAAAACAAGTCCAAGCGGGGTTCAAAAGAGCGCAAAAATCATAAAAAGCATTTCAGACACCACGGGGACCCAGGCCTTCTTTGTGATGGATGCACACACAAAATTCAAAGAAAATATTCACGGCATACCTGCAATAAAAAAAGAGGAACTTGAGAAAATTGAAGATTCCAGTGAGCTTATAGAGGTCATTAAAAG
>JAHJSX010000039.1 GCA_018830205.1 archaeon
CACATCATAACCGAGCTGCACGATGAAAAAATTGTAGTAAAGTCGAAGTCCAATACAGCAAAAGAGATAGACCTCGCTTTTGAGCTTGAATCAAGCGGTGTCACAGTCATTGAAACAGACATAGGCGACCGGATTCTCCAGATATCAAATGAAACATCGACCCATCCAACAGGCCCCATCTCCCATATGAACAAAATCGACATTGCAGAGCACGCATCGAAATTCTTTGAAAGAGAAATCTCCCCGGAGGCACGCGAGATTGTTGAGGCGATTAAGGCAGACATATCCGAACATATCAAAAAGGCAGGTGTCAGTATCACCGGAGCCAACGCCATCTCTGCAGAGGAGGGAGCGGTGCTTTTGATTCACAACGAGGGCAACATCCTCGAGGTGATGATGCGCACAGACAAGCATATAATCATAACCGGCACAGACAAGATATACAGGAACCTCGACGAAGCACTTAATGCAGGAAAGCTCCAGACGTTTTATGCAACCGGGGCTCTGGTGCCTTCATTTATTAACATAATCGGCGGCCCCAGCAAGACCGCTGACATAGAAAAGCAGCTCATCAAGGGAGTCCATGGGCCAAAAGAAATCGTTTTAATACTCCTTGACAATAAACGCAGCGAGGTAGTCCAAAAAGGATTCAAAGAACTCCTATACTGCATCGGCTGCGGGTCATGCCTCCTGCACTGCCCGGTTTACAATTTTGTTGGGGATAAATTCGCAAATGGGAACAAACTTGGGGGCAAGGGGATTGTCCACTCGGCTATTTTGGACCCTGAAGAAACAGACGGCCTTTCATACTGCGTCACCTGTGCGAGGTGCAGGGAAAACTGTCCCGTGAGGCTGGACATTCCTGAAATGATGAAAAATCTGAGGGAGGAACACTCCAAATCAAATGCATTTTTGGAGTCCCACTTGAGGCTCGTGCAGGCAGCTGCGAGATTTGAGGTATTTTTACTCTTATCAAAGGTTTTGAGGAACCGCAAGCCCTAGGGCAAAATGCGAAGTTATTTATATCCACAACCTACTTGAAAAATTGATATGAAGAAAGGGGATATTTTAAAAACTATCAAGGCCGAGGACATCAGGTTCGTACGCCTGCAATTTACAGACATCAACGGCATATTAAAGAGTTTTGAGGTTTCAACAAAGGAAATCGAGGACGTCATTGACAACGGACAGAGTTTTGACGGCTCATCAATAACTGGCTACAGCCCCATTGAAGAGTCAGACATGGTCGCCAAACCAGACCCGGATACCTTTGCAATAATACCATGGACCTCTGATGGCAGAAAGTCTGCAAGGATGATATGCAACATATACCAGCCAAACGGCAAAAGATTTCTAGGAGACCCGCGGTACATTGCGCAAAGAGCCGCAGATGAGGCAAAAAAGAGGGGATTCATATTCAAAGTCGGGCCAGAGCTTGAGTTCTTTGTTTTTCAGCAGGAGACAGAGTATCCCACTCCAATGGACGTTGGAGGATATTTTGATTTCCATCCCGGAGACCTTGGCGAGGACATGCGAAGGGACATTGCAGCAGCAGCCGAGAAATTCGGGCTCACCATAGAGGTTGGCCACCACGAATGCGCAAAAGGCCAGCACGAGATAGATTTCAGGTTCGACGACCTGGTCATCACTGCAGACAGGGTTGCAACGCTAAAGATGATAGTAAAGGCGGTTGCAAACCAATACGGCTTTTTTGGGACCTTTATGCCTAAACCGGTTCCTGATGAAAACGGCTCCGGAATGCACGTACACGAGAGCCTCTGGAACTCAAAAGGTGAGAACTTATTCCACGGAAGCAACAACAAAAAGATGGGGGACATCTCCAACAAAGCCATGTATTTCGTGGGCGGCCAGCTCAAATTTGGGCGTGAGATGTGCGTTGTTTTGTCCTCGTGGCCAAATTCATACAGGCGGCTGGTACCAGGATTTGAGGCGCCCGTTTATATCGCATGGGCCTTCAAGAACCGCTCCCCGCTCATCAGGGTGCCGGACGCCGGCAAAAGAAAGGTCGCAGCGAGGGTTGAGATAAGGTCACCAGACCCTGCAGGAAACCCGTATTTGCAGTTTGCCGTCCTGTGCCACACAGGGCTTGAGGGAATAAAGAAAAAGATTGACCCGGGCGTTCCAACAGAAAGGAACCTTTACGCGATGTCAAAGAAGGAGCGGGATGACCTGGGCATTGAGTCACTTCCAGAGACATTCGGCGAGGCACTGAACGCATTCGAGAAGAGCAAGCTCATGGAGGAGGCCCTCGGCAAGGTGGCCTTCACTAATTTCCTGAACGTAAAGAGGGCCGAATGGGACCTCTACAAGGGACAGGTCTCCGACTGGGAGATTGACAGATACCTCCGATGGCTGTAACTTTGAAACATTGGCCTGCTCCAGATAGTTTTTCTAAAAACATTCCTGCCACAGGGTCTGCCGGTTCGTTCTGGGAAGACCGGGGAGACCGGAGGCACTGCGGCATTGACATATATGCGCCAGCCGGGAGTGCGGCACTTGCAATTGAGGATGGGGAGGTTAGGGACGTTGGCACCTTCACAACACCAGAAAAAGTTCCCTACTGGAATGACACCAAGTACGTGCTCATTGAGAATAAAACAGGCCTCGTATGCAGATACGCAGAACTTGGGCAGGTGGCTGTGGAGATAGGCGACCAGGTAAAAGCAGGGCAATTAATCGGGCACATCGGCATTGTTTTAGACATGACCAAGATTACCTCTGATTCCCCCCTATACATCCAAAAATTGACAAAAAAACAAAACCTGAGCATGCTCCATTTTGAATTGTACTCATCACTCCCTGACGATTCCTCTGATTACCTGGGCGGCAACTGGTTTGGGGACTTGAGGCCGGAAAACCTGCTGAACCCAGGCGACTACCTGAGTTCGATAGGGTAAGCATAGTTATGCGGCGTTCATAGAAATTATTATTTCTCCCTAACCGTTCTCAAATCCCTTTTTATACTCTCGTCCCAGTGAATCCAACTAAGATGAACCAGGTAAACAAAAAAATAAATACATTGAATGCCAAAGGATTCATGGGGAGTCCTATTTGGCGGAGGTTACATCATGGCAGGTAAAGACGAGAAGATTAAAGGCATCCTGGAGCGGTGCAAAAAAGAGAAAGTAGCATTTGTAAAATTCCAGTTCACTGATATTCTTGGCACGCTGAAAAGCTTCGGTGTACCGGTGTCCGAGCTTGA
>JAHJSX010000040.1 GCA_018830205.1 archaeon
GCTGGCACCGGTCTTACCCAGCTCTTATTCGCAAAGCTATTTACACTTCACAAAAGCATTCACTTGCGTGAATGCACTTGGGGTCCCCCCGTCACACTTTCGTGTATTGCGGAGTTTTCGCGCCTGCTGCGCCCCGTAGGGCCTGGGGCCGTGTCTCAGTCCCCATCTCCGGGCTACGTCTCTCAACGCCCGTACCGATCGCAGGCTTGGTGGTCCATTACACCGCCAACAACCTAATCGGTCGCAGGCCCATCCTCAGGCGCCGGAGCATTTGAGCGGAAAGTCATTCCAGACATATCCACCTATCAGATATTATCCCCAGTTTTCCGGGGTTATCTCTGTCCTGAGGGCAGGTTACCCACGTGTTACTGAGCCGTTTGCCGAGGGCCGAACCCTCTCGACTCGCATGGCTTAGTCGGACCCCAATAGCAGTGATCTCCGGCAGGATCAACCGGAATTACTATCGCATTGTAACCAAGTTTCACCACTATCAAGCTTACGTCAGACCTAAATCGTTGATTCAAGTCTCCACATGTTTGTACCACAGCACGGAAAAATAGCCTATCACTAATTTGCAACTTTGCAATTTCAAGACATATCGCCTTGTGCCGCGGTTTCCCCGAACATATCCGGGAAGGTTAACGTTTTACGCCAAATTTGATGATATTTGACGCACTTCACTGACTGCTCATTGCCATGTACAACCAATCTTGTAAACTCTCAATATATTGAACATTCTCAGGCACCAGAAGTAACTTTTCAAACACTTAAACATCAGTTCGCAAAGCGAACTGTATCAAGGGTCCAATCCGCGAGAAATCATTCATTCTATCTGTCAGTATCGCTTGATTTCGAGTGGATTGAAATGCAGCCGCCGGGATTTGAACCCGGGTAACGAGCTTGGAAGGCTAGTGTCCTAACCGCTAGACCACGGCTGCAGAATTTAAAGTTCCTTTTCTAACATGGGCAGGAAAATTCCTATATCTGTAACAATGCCCATAGCCTGGGCCGTGCCACGGTCTGTCAGCTTGGTCACTGTGGCAGGATTTATGTCAACACAGATTGTCTTAATGTGGGAGGGTAGGATGTTCCCGACCGCAATAGAGTGGAGCATGGTTGAAAGCATCAGGCAAATTTCCACGCCTTTCAGGTGCTTTCTCATGACATTCTGGGCCTCGATTACGTCTGTCACTACCTCCGGGAGCGGGCCATCGTCGCGTATTGAGCCTGCAAGTACGAATGGCACCCTGTTCTTTATGCACTCGGCCATGACTCCTCCTTTAATTTTTCCGCGCTTTATGAGATTTTTAATTGAACCTGCGCGGGAGACTTCATTTATTGCGCTGATGTGGTTCCTGTGCCCACGCTCTGCCGGGCGGCCTGTTTTGATATTTAGCCCGAGTGATGTCCCGTAGAGCTGCTCTTCTATATCATGTACAGCAAGTGCGTTCCCTGCGAAAAGCACATCCACGTATCCTCTTTGTATCAACTTTGCAAGGTGCTTTCCTGAGCCGGTGTGAATGATAGCGGGTCCCGCAACTACCAACACTTTCTTTTTTCTTTTCTTTGCGTCCTTTATTGCACCCGCAATTTGCTTTACGATTACTTCTATGGGCTTTTCACTTGAGACTGTGCTCTTCATGAACTCAAAGACGCTGTAGTCTCTCGGTCTTTCGGGTACTTCGACCCGGATGCCTTCCTTTCCAACTGCAATTAGGTCCCCTTTTTTAATCTGGCTTATGGGCCTGCAGTACGCGTGCTTTTTCTTTTTATCAACAACGATAAAGCAGTCCATCTCGATGTCACGAACGCCGACCCAGTCGCCGTTCAGCATGATGTAAGTGGGGTGGTTGGTAGTCGAGTAAAAGTTATCTGGCAGGGTCTTGTCCTTTGATGTCCTATCAAGCCGCGTCTCCTCGATTTCCGGCACCGTTGCGCCTGTCTTGTGGAGCTCCCCAAGGATGTCGTCAAGGTGCGTCCTGTTTTTGCCCTTCACGAGAATGCGTGCAAACGATGGGTCGGTCTTGTTTTTGCCAATCTCAAACTGCAGTACCTCGAATTCCCCGTCAAGGTCCATTATTGTATCGAAAACCTTGGGCAAAATGAACGAGTCGATTATATGCCCCTTAAGCTCTATTTCCTTGACTTTCATAACTCTCACATCCCTAATCAAGGGATAAGTAATATAATACTTACGTTAAGTGAGCGCCTGTTTATTAATTCAGAGACGTTAATTTATTTGTAATGGATACTTAAAACTTCAAGAGGCGTAAAATGAGTGAAGACAAAAAAAAGTGGAACCGGTGTGAGCACCTCTTTGGCATAAACGAGGTAAGGGTCTGCACAAAACTGGGCGTTGACTGCCCAAGCCCAAAAAAATGCGTTGAAAAGCACGGCGACAAGCATTACACGCCGATTGAATTCACTGACAACGGGAAGTATAATTTCTGGGGCTTTTAAATCGGAAGTTTTAAATTAATAGAGGTTAGTTTTTCACTGTTGACACGCATGTGTTAACAAACATGCCCCGGTAGTGTAGCCCGGCCAATCATTCAGCCCTTTCAAGGCTGAGACTCGGGTCCGAATCCCGGCCGGGGCACTTTTTTTTATTTTATGCACACCGCATGGGTTACATTATTAAATTAAAACGCTGAATTTACAGAGAGTGAAATAAAAGTGGCCACGATAGTGTAGCATGGTTAGCATTGGGGACTGTGGATCCCCCAGCCCGGGTTCAAATCCCGGTCGTGGCCCTCTCAATCCACTCGAAATCAAGTTATACTGACCGATGGTTTGGATGATTTCTCGTGGCTTGGACCCGTAAACAGTTCGCCTGCGGCGAACTGAACTAGTTTTTCCCGAGGGTTTTTGCGAAGCAAAAAGGCTCTTCAGAATCCCGGCCGTGGCCCTTCCACTCTCCTCCTTCCACTTCGGGCTTCGCCCTTGTGCTCGTCGCGTCTTGACTCCAAAAAAGAAACCCCCATTCACCCTCCCGGGCGAATGCTCCTTTTTATCTTGTTTGAAGCTAGGAAAAAGTATAAAAAGAACCCGTTGTAACTACAATGCCATGCGAATCATGATAGTCGGAGGAGGACGCCTTGGACTTGCGACAGCAGAGCATCTCCGGGAAAATGGTCATGAAATTGTCATTTTTGAAAAAGACAAGGAACGGGCCGAAGAGATTGCAAAAGCGCTCGATGTCCTTGTTATAAATTCTGACGGCACGGACATGAACAAGCTTGAGGACGCAGGACTCGAAGACGTGGACGTATTCATGCCGCTGACCGGTAGCGACGAGACGAATCTAATGGTTTCGCAAATCGCAAAGGGAAAAGCAAAGAAGATTGTCGCACGGTCAAACAAGGAAGAGAACAAGCTGCTTTATGAGAAGCTAGGGGTGGACGTTGCACTCATACCGCTTGCCACTTCATCCATTGCCTTTCGTGATGCAGTACTAAAAGACATCAAAACGCTCTTTGTCCTTGATGGGGAGTTTGAGGTCACAGAGCACACAATTAAAAACGGCAGCGCCGTTTCTGGGAGGGAAATAAAGGACGTAAAATTCCCGCAAGACGCAAGGATAATAATCATGTACCGTGACGATAAGGCCATCGTGCCTACAGGGGAGACGAAAATAGTGGCAGGGGACAAGGTTGTAATTCTTTCTTCAAGGGGCAAGTTAAAAGCAGTCACTGACGTTCTTTAAAGAGCCCCTTTAGCGATACAACGAATATCAAAACCGGTATCACTTCAAGACGCCCTGCCCACATGTTTAGTATGTATGCTATTTTTAAAATCGCAGGCATTGCAACGTCAGTTATACCGCTTGTCTGTCCAACCAACATTAGTGCGGAAGAGGCCTCGAAGAAAGACATGGTAAAGGAATATCCATAGGCCATCGCCAAAAGCGTGGTCACTATAACAAGCATAATATGCGCAAATACAAGGACAAATACCTCGCGAAAGGTCTTGTCCTCTGCAATGCGCTCTTCCATGTGGTGGAACTTGCTGACAATTACCGCACCTTCCGGCGCAAGTACTCTTTGGATATCAGACCATATTGCCTTTGCAATGAGCCCCATCCTGATGCGTTTCAGCCCCCCTGCCGTTGAACCTGCGCTCCCGCTTGGAAACATAGAAATAGTGATTAGCA
>JAHJSX010000041.1 GCA_018830205.1 archaeon
GAAAGTTAAATTGTAATCCCTTACAAAACCCTTCTCCATCAACTCCTCAAATACTGCTTCTCTTTGCCTGGAATCGTAGTATATTTCAAATGTTTTCTTTCCAATTAGCTCGCCGGGGGTCTTGTATCCCAGGATTTTTACAGCAGCTAAGTTCACAGAGGTTATCCTGCCGTCAGGGCCCGTGATGATTATCCCTTCGCTGATTGAATCAAAAAGGGACCTAAGCTGTTCATTTTGTATATTCAGTTCTCCGTCTTCCTGCATGCCCTTAAATTTACGCTTATCCTTCACCTGTTCCGCCCTCACGAACCAATAAACTATAATAATACGTCTGCCTTAATTTAAAAATATGTTGAGTGCACGATTCCGAAGGTATTCTGACGCCGTTATGCTCCCTCTGGGGGGCTTTTTCGCAAAATCCGGGATAAGTCCCAACGTAGTTACTATATTGGGCCTCCTCGCAAGCGCTGCGGCCGCATGGGCATTTGCCTATGGAAACCTCGTATATGCGCTCTTGTTGCTTGTCCTGACATCATTTTTTGATATCCTTGACGGCGCCGTGGCAAAGGCAACTGGAAAAGTAACAAAATTCGGGGGTTTTCTTGATTCTGTTGTAGACCGCTACTCCGATGCGCTTATCTTAATCGGCATAGCGATGTATCTTGGCGGGCATTACATCCTGGTAATGGTTGTAATCGTCGGCTGCATTCTCGTAAGCTACACGCGGGCGAGGGCCGAGAACTTCATTGAAAAGTGCGATGTGGGGTTCGCGGAGAGGGCTGAGAGGCTTATTGTGCTTTTGTTTGCAACCCTGCTTGGGGCGATAGGTATCGACTTATTCTATGAGACTTTGATAATTCTCGCAATTATTACCCACCTTACGGTGCTTCAAAGGGTGCTTTTTACAAAAAAGAATATCTAATCTATTTCCGAAGCTCCCTTAGAATCTCTGAAGCAATCTCATACTGTATGTCCAATTTTTCACTAAGGTCAAGGGCCGAGATATCATTATTATATTCCAATATCTCGCGAACATTCTCCACCAAAACCATTTTTTTGTTCCTCCTCAATAAACAATATTATTTCCCCCCTCCTACTTATATTTATGTATTTTTTTGCACAACTAAGAATAATGAGTAGGCCTCGCAGAAATAAATAAAATCAGTAGTGCTCCTGCCTAGGACACTACCAAATAAGCGGGGGTAAATTATTTTCTGCGAGGCCTTGCTGTTTTTTGTTGGTAATCTAAACTCTGAAGTAGTGGTTCACCCCTTTGATATCTTCCTTGTCCAGGTGCTTGTACAGCATATTGTGGTAGATGAACATCTTAAGATGCCCGGACTGTACCCTGTAGCCCTCGTCTACCATTCTCTCGCAGATTTCCTTTCCGTTTAACCTCTCCCCTTCCTCAAATACGCTTAAAACAGCTTTCGCTTTTCCTGATGCATTACCAAATTTTTTCATTGACATAACCTCCTTTTACCCCTCGAAATCGTCCAGGGTTATGACGTTCTTTATCACGACAAACCCGGTCCTTTCAACCGGGATCAGCGTGTAGTTTTCAAGTGAACCCTCAAAGTCCCCCGGGCCGTAAATCGTGTAGCTCCTGTCCCAGCTAACTGGTTTATCTTTTAGCTTGAGCGTTGGCGCAGCGCAAGAGACCGAATCCGTCATTTTAACCCCCTGTGGAAAATAAAAAAACGGGGGAAGACTAGATGATGTAGTCTATCCCAAGGTTTGCTATAATGCCTTCTGGGCGTTTTTCTGGGCCTCTGGCCTGAGCGAGTTTTGGCATCGGCGCGTAAGACGGTATGCTTCCACCACGGTGGTTCTTGATTCTCCTTGGAATCTGAATGTCGTCAGGTCCAAGGATGTCAGGGGAAGATACACCGGTCATAATAACCATGACCTGTATGCGCCCGTTGAAATCCGGGTCAATCCTTGCGCCCCATATGACGTTGGCGTCTTTTGAGAGGTAATTCGTTGCCATTTCGCCAATCAGGTTTGACTCTGCAAGGCTGAGGTCTTCGCCGCCCGTTATGTGCACGAGGGCTCCAATTGCTCCTCTGTAGTCGACATCCAGAAGTGGGTTCTCTAAAGCGTGCATTACTGCTTCTTCCGCCCTGTTCCTTGAGTCTGACTCGCCAAGGCCAATCATTGCGATTCCTCTTCCGCTTCCTTCCTTCATAACTGAGCGAACGTCTGCAAAATCAAGATTTACAAGGCTCGGCGTTGAAATCGTCTCTGTAATACCCTTTACCATCCTTGAGAGCACTTCATCAGCTACTCCGAATGCCTGCTCCATCGGGACGTCAGGGCAATAGGATAGAAGCTTGTTATTGTCAACGACGACCACGCTGTCGCAGCTCTTCCTTAGCTTTGTCAGGGCAACTTTCGCTTTGCCAATTCTTCCGCGCTCTATCTTGAAGGGCATTGTGACTGCGCCTACAACGACTGCTCCCATGGATTTTGCAACGTCTGCAACAATTGGCGCTGAGCCTGTACCTGTTCCGCCGCCAAGACCGGTTGTAACAAATACCATGTCTGCGTCCTGGAGCACATCTTTTAAGGCAGGTTTTGCCTCGATTGCCGCGCGCTCACCAACAGACGGGTCCCCGCCGGCGCCGAGTCCTTTCGTCTCCTCGTAGCCAATCAGGATTTTCTTGTCGGCCTTGACGTATGCCAGGTGCTGCTTGTCGGTGTTGACCGTTACGAGCTCGCATCCTTTAACGCCAATGTGCGCCAGCCTGTTGATTGTGTTGTTACCAGCCCCTCCGCATCCCACTACCAATATCTTGGCTTCGCCGAATGAGTCGTCTTTTCTCTCCGGCAGTTTGCCCATCATCTGGGTGTTTTCCATTGCTTGTCTGAAGATTGTATCCATATTTCTTTTACCCCCTTAGTGAACTTGTGAACAATATTGTGAATAACATACATATATAAACCTTTTCCCTCGGCTCTATTTTACTATTAAGATGTAAACACAATAACATATATATAAAATAAGCCTAAATTAAGCTTATTACATTAGAATAGACATATCAATAACTTTATATATATTAACTTTCTATACATAGTGTATACAAGTGAATGTAACCGGCACGAAGAAAAAAAGGTTGTGAACGAGAATGGAAGAATTTGTTTGGGCGGTTTTAACATCAAAGGACGACTACGGCAGCTC
>JAHJSX010000042.1 GCA_018830205.1 archaeon
CTTCTTGCTCTTGTGCCTCGGCGCGTCTCCTGATTTTGACGAACATGCCCTTCTTCTGGCTTTTTGCCGCCTCCCCTGAGAACCGCGCGCTTCCAACACCGATTACGTCCCCGGTGCAGAGCACGATGACCTCGTCGCCCTTCTCAATCGCTTCATCGAAATCCGCAACACCCGGCATAAGGACGCTCGCACCGTTCAGGATGTAGGGGAGTGCATCGTCAGCAATATTGACGAATTTTTTTAATTTCCCTTGATTTAGTAGCCTGGCCCCGGCAAGCCTTGGCAGGAATGTATAGTCGAGCTTCTTTATGTCGTATTTTAGAACACCGATGACGCGGCCATCCATTATTACCTCGTCAAAGCGGTCGTGGCCCGGGGCGCTGTTGAGGATGATGATTTTATCCGGTGGGATTATTTCGGACCCGAATTCTTTTTTTGTTGTTTTATTTATGAGCTTGATGTCGCTGTCAAACGCCGGGCGGATGTCGCCGGGCGGCGTGACTTCGACCTTTTTTGTCTTACTGTCGCATTTTGCGCATTCGGGCCCAAGCACGGGCACGTTGCAGCTTTTGCACCAGGAAAGCATCATCTTTCCAAGATACGGAATTTTCATATATGCCTAGTGTATAAAGTAACGTCAGATGAGCCGGATTGAGGAAAAATTCAAAGAGCTTAAAGGCCGCGGTGAGGGGGCCCTCATAGGCTACCTTACGCTTGGCGACCCTGACGTTGAATCATCAGAGAAGCTAATCAAGTGCCTTTGCAAGAACGTTGACATCCTGGAGCTGGGGGTGCCGTTTACGGACCCCATAGCGGACGGTCCCACAATACAGGCCGCCATCGAGCGCTCGCTTGCATCAGGGATGAATACGGACATTGCGTTTGAGATGGTGGAAAGGTTAAGGAAAGATGTTGACACGCCGTTTGTGTTTATGACGTACTACAATATTGTTCTGCAGTACGGGGAGGAAAAATTTGTAAAAAAATGTGCGGAAGTCGGCGTCGACGGCATTTTGATTTCTGATTTGCCGATTGAGGAGGCAGGGAGCGTTCTTGAGCACTGCAAAAACAACAATGTGGACTTTATTTTCTTGATTGCGCCCACGACCACGGAGGAGCGGATGAAACAGATAGCGGAACATGCAATGGGCTTTGTATACCTTGTCGCGCTTCTAGGGGTTACTGGAGCGAGGGACACGCTTCAGGACGAGACTGTCAATAATACGAAGAGGGCACTCAAACATATAGAACTCCCCCTTGCGGTTGGATTCGGGATATCAAAGCGTGAGCACGCAAGAGCAGTAATAGATGCGGGCGCAAACGGCGTGGTTGTTGGAAGCGCGTTCGTGAATCTCGTGGCAAGGAGAGGAGCGGCCGCATGCCCTGAACTGGTAAGACTCTCGGTAGAACTCAAAGAGGGGACAAGGTGACAACTCTCGCCGAGAAAATTATTGATTCTGTCTCCGATATCTCAAAAACTAAAAAAATCAGGAATGGGGAAAAATACATAACATGTCATGCAACGTTCAAAGTCAGCGATTTTGATAATGTTATTTCAAAAATAAAAGAAACAACAGAGCCGGTTTTGAAAAATGGCGAGAAAATAGAAAATGACATCGCAACGGGCGAGATTGTTGACTGCGGCCAGAAGCAATTTGAGATTCTAAAAGGTAGGTTTTTCGAAATTTATGATTATGACAAAACCACAGCGATTTTCATCAGGCTTTATCATGTGAAAGGAGAGAAGGAATGGATTGCACTATATATTGATGAGAACCCGGATACGCCGTGGTGGGGTGAAGAGGAGTAGATTATATATACAATAACTTTTATGTAAGTTAAAGTAAGTGATATAATATGAAATGCGAGTTTCAACCCTCTTTCCACGCAAAAGACCAGATGGTTATCCGGGGCGTATCAAAGAAAGAGGTCAAAGACTGCATTTTAAAGGGGGCAAAGAGGCTTCAGGGAAAGAAGATTGTAGCTCTATTTGGGAAGCTGGAAGTCGTATTTATACAGAAACCCTGCCACTATTTTGTCATAACCACCTATTGGAGATAGATTATGAAATGTCCTATATGTGATGGAAGCATGGAAAGAAAGAAGGTCCCTTATTCAATTGGGGGCCTGAAGCTCGGTAATTTTGAAGCCGATGCCTGTTCCTGCGGGGAAATTTTTTTCACTGAAACGTCATCTGATGCCATAGACAAGAAAGCAAAGGAAAAGGGCCTCTGGGGTCTTGAGAAGAGGGGAAAGGTCGGGTATTCCGGGAACTCACTCATAGTCAGAATCCCAAAAAAGGTCGCCGAGTTCATGAATCTGGAAAAAGGCGGAGATATACTGGTCAGGCCCGAAGGTAAAAGGCGGCTCGTTATCGAAGTGGAATAGTGATAAGGGAACTTCATAAAATGAGATACAATATCCCAAACAGCACAATCAAAATTGCCCCAAGCGTGAAGTAGCAAATCCCGATGCCCTTGCACCTCTCGCATTTTCCAAGCGGGTTGCAGACTTTCTTGGTTTCTGTCAATGTTTCTGACATGTTTTTATATTAAGTGCGGCCTCTGTAATAAATTCTTCGTTTTTTGGGTGATTTTCGACCCCACAAAGCCTTATATATCCACCAAAAGCGAAATTTAATTGATGGGAACCGTTTTAGGTGTTGTTTCTGCAAAGGGCGGGGTGGGCAAGACAACGACTGTCGCCAACCTCGGAGTAGCCCTTGCAAAAGAGTTCAAGAAGAACATATTGGCAGTTGATGGCAATATCACTGCCCCAAATCTTGCGCTTTACCTCGAGATGGTGCGCCCGCCGGTCACTATTTATGATGTTTTGGAGAAAAATATCCCGATAACACACTCGATATTCACACACAGCTCAGGCCTCGATGTCGTGCCGGGAAGCATCAGAGAGCTTGAGGCCATAAACACCGACAACCTGGGTTATGCGATTGGGACGGTTTCAGACCAGTATGATATGGTGCTTCTTGATTCGGGACCAAGTGTTGGCAGCGACGTGATGTCGGTTTTGAAGGCATCTGATGAGCTTTTGATAGTAACTGTGCCTGAATTCCTCATTGTGGCTACCACTTACAAGACCGTGAACCTCGCAAGGACGCTTGGAAAGCCAATTCGCGGCATCATCCTGAACAAGGTCCGGGGCAAAAAATATGAGATGACAAAAGAAGAGGTAGAGGAGACCGTGGGCCTGCCAGTATTAGGCGTGATAAGGGAGGACAGCAAAATCAGGGAGTCGGTGAATCACGGGCTCTCGGTAATCGAGCAGTATCCTAAATCAAGGCCGAGCAGGGAGTTCAAGGCGCTTGCAGCCCGTCTTATAGGTGAGGATTATGTTGCCGGCTTCTTTGCGAAATTAAATCTCCTGTTCTCACTCTGGAAAGACCTCCTTTTCGAGAAGGAGGAGACAAGGGTGCAGCAGTGGCAGAGGAAAGGCGAGGAAGTCTGGGCAGGCCGCGTCAGGCCGCAAATTCCCACAAGGGAGCTTGAGCATCCGATTGAGATAAGCGCGCCGCGCGAGATGAGGCCTGAACATGGACATGAAGTGGAGCTACGACCAGAGGCAGAATTCAGGCCCAGGCCTGAGCCAAGACATGCGCCAGCGCCTAGGCCGCAGGTGTACCAGATGCCAAAAGCGCCAGCAGAGGAAAAACCGGTTGTATATTCCATTCAAATGAGGGTAAAATCAATAGAAGCCGCCATGGACAGGCTAACTAAAAATTATAGGGACGGACTTCTTGCCGAGCCCGTATATATGGACTTAAAAGCCAAATATAGAGAAGAACTGCGAAAATTGAAAGGGTTTTGATTAAAAAACCATAATCTATTTATAGTATTTCCCCACTACCTATTCTACATGTTGAGGTGGGTATAGTACATGGCAGGGGAAGATTTAGCTGAGAAAATAACGGAACTGGAAATCAGGAAGGAAGCAATATCTGCCACCCTTGGTGAACTCAAGACCGCTCGTTCTAATGATGAATTAACAAAGGAAGATTATGACAGCTCTGTGGCAGATTACAAAGACCAGCTGGGCGAGGTCGACAGGGAGCTTGAGGGGCTTATTGCACAGCAAAAAGCGGCAGAGAAAAAAGCGCGAGCTGCGGAAGAACCGGAAGGCATAGACTATGACTCCATGAGCTGGGCCGATTTGCAAAGGCTTGCAGCCGAGAAGGGCATACAGGTCGTTGGAAAGGGAGTAACAAAAGATAAAGTTATAGCTGATTTAAAAATCCTGGAAGCAGGAGAAGGGCTGGAAGATGAAGAGCCTGAACCTGAAGTAGAATATGAGCCCGCACCAGCACGAAAACCATCGCCAATGGTAGAAGAGTCCAAAAGGAGGGCCGCAAAGGCGCTTGAAGAAGTAGAAGGAGAGGAAGAAGGCCCGATTAAGCGTGATATAGACCCATCAATCACTGCAA
>JAHJSX010000043.1 GCA_018830205.1 archaeon
AACTTCGACGAGGTCGGTCTGCTCATCGAGGCTGATGCAGTCGATGCCTGTCGAAATCATGTCGTCGAGGATGTAGATGGCGTCGCCGCAGACGTGAAGAATGGAGGGCACATCAAGCTCCTTGACCAGGGCCTTCTCATAAGGAAGCGCGAACTTCCGGTACATGTCAGGCGAGATAACCGATGAGGACGCAGAGGAGTCGACCATGTACATTGCCCCGGCCCCGTTTTCAACCTGGGCCTTCGCGTAATCTATGCAGAACGATAGCGCCAAATCGAGCAGTTTAAATACAAACTCTTCATCAATCTTCAAATCAAGCAGGAATGGCTCAAGCTCATAAAAATAAGACGAGGCCATCGTGAATGGCGCCCGGACAACCCCGCACACGAAGTCTTCTTTTTCAAGCATGTAGCGAAGAGGTGCCATGCGGTCTTTGGTGTAGGGGTCCGGGATTTTTATATCATCGATTTCTTCCTTTTTTGTGATTGCGGTCTTTGTAATCTGCGGCGGGGCCCCGGGCGCAATCTTTAGTTCGGTCCCGAGGTCGAGCTTTAAGATGACGTGGTCGTCTTTGAACTGCGCATTCTTTCGCTCATTCTCGCTCACGCCCTGGAATGGCTGGTGCGACCAGACCCAGTCGTAGCCGTAGAAATTCTTTGTATAGACCTGCGCCTCTGCGAGCTTCCTTGAGTCAAGCACATAGTCCCATGGTTTAATTCCAGCAATCTTTGTGGCATGCCCCACTGTAATCATCGGTGCTACAGGCACACGCTCCACCTCCCTTCCCATAATAGCGTCCACCACTATGCTCATAACTAGATTATTAGCTCTGGGAAATTATATAAGGATTGTGCACTAGATGTCAAAACCTTCTTTTTTGAGCATTCTCAGGGCCGTCTCCGACTCCTTGCCAATGCGCGCGGTTGTTTCGAGCACGTCTATCTGGACGAGGCCGCCTTTTACCAGGTCTTTCAGAATCAGGGCGCCTTCGTTGATTGTTGACATACTTAATTTTGCGAAATCGCGGCCTTTTAAACCTTCCGTGATTACTTCATCCACTTCCGTGAAATCCGAACGCCGACAAGAAAAGCAGCACCAAGGGCAATAATGGTTATCAAATCTGACATTAGTTTTCCTCCTTCAATCTCTTTTCACGCAGTTTGATTATTATAATTACCCCTACAACAACTGCCGACGCGCCAATTGCAACATAAATATCGTGGCCTGCTTCAAGCGGAATTCGACCTGCTTCAACCCGCGGATCTAACATCGCTTGTGACATAAGTAAAATGAGCTATTAAATCTTATGCAATTTATGCATATTTTTTTATTGTTCAATCGGCATTAACTGATAAGGAGACGGACGGATGTCAAAAAATTATAAAATCGCAGTTATATTTCTGCTCCTTGTAAATGTCGTCCTTGCAGGCTATCTTTACACTTACCATGCAGGTTATAAGTCATACGATGATTTGCTCTCCAAACATGAGAAGCAGACTGCCGACTTCAAAGTATTGCAGGCCGAAAATGAATATTTGAAGCAGTCAAAAGAACAGATAAGGGGCCAGTACGCCGCCCTTCTGAAGGAGCGGGGGGGCCTTGAGCAAAATACAACAGGGCCAAGTGACCCTGGCAACTTTTATGTTTACTACGTACCCGCAACCTCGGGGAGCCTTGAACCCTACGAGGAACTGGCAAGGGGGGCCGGGTTCGATGAATACGTATCGGCCTTCAATGTGGTATTTGCCGTCCCCCTCTCCGAGGGCATACCGGTCGTCTTTACACAGTGCGGGTTTGAGAATGCCTACTTTGACCAAAACACGAAAGGCATTGTGTTTTGCTATGAGCTTGTAGAGCTGTTCACGACAATGTCGGCCTTTTATGAGGACGAAACGCTGCGCGCGGACTACATTACCGCGAATATGTTCTTCGCGTTAAATCACGAGATTGCGCACGCGATGATTGACATTTACGACCTGCCTGTGGTGGGCATGGAGGAAGACGCAGCAGACCAGCTCGCCACCTTAATCGGCACATCAAAGGCCGAGTATAATTTCCACGCCGCGATAAACTACAGAATACTTGACTCCCTTGGCAGAAATCCAGACTACTTTGGCGACCACCCATTAAATGAAGAGAGATATTATAACCTTCTGTGCCTGACCTACGGAAGCGACCCCGCAATCCATTATGATATAGTTTACGATGAATATCTGCCTGCGACAAGGGCCGCGGGCTGCCAGGGCGAATTTGAGCAGGTGGAAAAGAGCTGGGATGAGCTTTTATCGCCTTATAAAAAAGTTAAATAGTATTGGCAAAGAGGGATAGTCTAGATTTTATGACAATAAAGAAACAAAAGGTTTCCTTTCATCCCTCTGGGCTGGAGGGAGTGGTCGAAGAAGGAAAAACAATAATGGCGGCCGCAGGGGAGGCGGCAGTTGAGATTGAGTCGCTTTGCGGGGGAAAACAGAAGTGCGGCAAGTGCAGGGTCATTGTGGAGGAGGGCCGGGAAAATCTCTCACCTCCAGGGGAATCAGAGAAAAAATTCCTTACTTCTGGCGAGATTGATGCAGGCTGCAGGCTGGCATGCGCTGCCAGGATAGAAGGTCCTGTGTCGGTCAGCATACCCGAAGAGAGCATGCCAGGCGAGATGGTCATACTTGAGGGCGGGGGGGAATTTGCCATAAAGGTCCTGCCTGACCCTTCCGAGGGCTATGGGATGGCCTTCGACATCGGGACGACAACAGTTGTTGGGTACCTCATGGATTTGAAATCTGGTGAGGTCGTCGCGACAGGCTCAATCATCAACCCCCAGGTCTACTTCGGGGAGGATGTAATGTCACGGATTGCATATGCAGCTAAAAATGCCGATGGACTGGAAACTCTAAACAAAATCATAATCGATGCGCTCAACAAAATCATTAAAAAGGCGGCATCGAAGGCAGGCATCAATCAGGGAGACATTTCTAAAGTGACTGCTGTTGGGAATACCGCAATGCATCATCTGTTTTTGGGCCTCGACCCAAAGCCGCTTGGAGTATTTCCCTTTTCCCCTGTTGTTTTGGAGGGGGTGGACGTTGAGGCAGAAAAGCTGGGCCTTGACGTGGGCGCTCTTGCAAATGTGCACGTACTGCCAAACGTTGCAGGGTTCGTGGGCGCCGACAATGTGGGCGTGCTAATTGCAAGCGAGCCGTACAAAATGCCAGGCGCGACGCTTACAATCGATGTGGGCACAAACGGGG
>JAHJSX010000044.1 GCA_018830205.1 archaeon
CATTTTTAGTTATAAACCTCTCCTCCTTTTTGACGGCGGCCTGCTCCTGGGTGCAGCCCAAAATCATTACTGTTGCAACTAAAACTAAAAAAAGACGAATCTTAACATTACAAGACATCAAATCTTTTAACAGTCGGTAAGCTTTCAATTTCTCCTTCACCCAGCTCTGCTTTTAGCATATACTTTCCGCTTGCGGAACCCGTTGGCACTTCCCACTCGAATCTTACAAACTGTGATTCGCCTTGTTCAAGATAAATAAGTTTCTCCTTTTTGTAAACTATTTCGCCATCCCAACCTTTTCGATAACATATATAAGGTACTTCTTGTTTTATTTAGTTAGATAAAACTAATGGAGGAAACAAATGGCCACTAAAGTTGCTGAAGTAAAGAGTCTGAAAGTAGGAAAATTCGTTGTAATTGATGGCGAGCCGTGCAAGGTTACGAGTATGCAGACCGCAAAGACAGGAAAGCACGGTCATGCAAAGGCCCGGGTTGAGGGCGTCGGAATTCTTGACGGACAGAAGAGAACCCTATTGGCTCCGGTTGACGCAAAGGTTGACCTGCCAATCACTGAGAAGAAGTCGGCCCAGATTATCGCATTTATGGGGGACCAGGTACAGCTTATGGACCTGGAGAATTACAGCACTTTCGAGCTTCCAAAGCCAAAAGACGACGACATTGAGGGCACGCTTGTGGAAGGCGCGAACGTGGAAATAATCGAAGTCATGGGCAGGAAGAAGATGACGAGGGTAAGGTAGTGCCGGGGCTTTATACCTCTTCTTTTACTTTTGGAAATAGAACTACTGATTTAACAGACGCGCGCTACGCTATATGCGGCGTGCCGTTTGACGGAAGCGAGACCTACCGCACTGGCTCAAGATTTGCCACAACCGCAATAAGGGAGGCCTCGCGCGAGATTGAGGACTTTGACATGCTTGAGGACTTTGACCTCTTGGAGATTCCTATTGCAGACTACGGCGATGTCATAGTCTCTTTCGGCAACGCCGAAGAGACTAAGAAGCGGACGAGCGAGACCGTCAAGGAAATCCTTGATGCAGGCGTGGTGCCATGTCTCATCGGGGGCGAGCATACAATAAGCTATTTTGCAATGAGCGGATTTGAGAAAAAGCCGTTTTACCTCGTATTTGACGCGCACCTTGACTTCAGGGACGAGTATATAGAAAACAGGCTTTCCCATGCATGCAACACAAGAAGGGTCCAAGAGCTAATCGGCGCTGAAAACATTCTTGTAGTGGGCATCCGAAGCGCGGAAAAGGAGGAACTGGAAGACGCAGAAAAGCTTGGCTTGAATTACATTACTTTCAATGATTGCAAGGATATCGATGCGCTCAAAGTAAAAATCCTTGATAAAGTCAAGGGCAGGGATGTATATCTCTCGATTGACATGGACGTCTTTGACCCAAAGGAGGCCCCAGGCGTATGCAACCCTGAACCGCAGGGCTTTACATTCGGAGAAATAGTTGACATCCTTGATGTTCTAAAGGATGTGAGGATGGCAGGATTTGACATTACAGAAATCTCCCCTATATATGACAGCTACACGCCTGTTCTCGGGGCGAAGCTGATTAATAAAGTGCTTGTGAAGTGCAGCAAGTAACTCCGATAGTTCGCGAAGCGAACTGGGTGAGTTTTTGAGAACATACTTCGTAGAAGTAGGTTCGAAAAAACGTATAAAATAAAAAGCGCGAATTTAGTCCGGGCCGAACGACCCAAGTCCAGTGGCCCGAAGACCATAGGAGCTGGACCTTTCAAGCGATTCGATTCCTCCGAAGAGGATTCGTTCCGCCGTTCTCAAACGACTCATCCGAGGATGATTCGTTTTCGAACACCCAATCCAAATCCGCAATTAAATGAACATCAGGATTATATTTAAACTTTCTTAAATGCCATCCTTTATTTCGTTTGTTTCGTGTGCATCGCGTGGAGAAAATATTTTCCCGTGAGAAAAGTCTTTAAAATATTTTTTAAAAAGTTGTCATATAACCTGCTCGCCAATATTAATACATGAAATATTTGAGAACCAGAATCACGTTGTCTTTGCTTGTCCTCTTATCTTCTATATCCTTATCAACTGCTGTCTATGCAGAGGAGGGTGCGGCCGGTTACAATCTATGTGACATCGAAACAGTCGTGTCCGAGTTTAAACTTGAGACAGGGGACTTTGGCCCAAGGTTCGTGCTTTACAGAATGGGGGCAAGACGGCCCGAATGAGTACTATCTGGGCTTCTCAATCGCCGAGGAGTACATAGCGGCGTCTAACAGCCTTTTCGGGACAAATAATTATCTGGTTTTTTTCGAAAGTGATGCGGGGGCCAAAGCAGAATTTGACTTTAGTGTAGAGAGCGCAGTTATCTTTGGGTACGATGTCAGCACGGCCGATGTAGGGGAGGAAGCCATAATAATCAAGGCCGAAAACGGGGCAAGGCTTATCTTCAAACAAAAAAATGTTATCAGCGTCCTGGCCTTAAACGGGGTCCTTAAAGAGGGCGACCTTGAGGAACTAATAAGTCTCGGGGAAATTGTTGATGAGACGATTAAGGGCGCTTAAAAAGCGCTCGTTGTATAGAAAATATAATTTTTTAATTTTTTTCATTGGCGGGTTTTTGAGTTTGTACTAATGAAAGGCACAACATTGTTTTTTGCACTCTCGCTTTTGCTACTGTTGGCTGGCTGCACCGGTAGCGAAGAGACTCCATTCAAATTCCACGAACAACCGGTTGGCGTTTCAGATGAATTCATGAAATCAGTTCAAACAAATACTAGCGAGGTCAAACAGTTTTTCGAAGTCAAATGCTCCCTCTGCCACCCCCTTACCCGCATCACATCAAAGAGAAAAAAATACGATGACTGGCTCATGACGGCATATTCCATGAAAAATCATTACGGCGTTTTGATTACAGAAGAGGAGGGTGTGGTTATTGCGCTGTATATCAACAGGACATACGGTAAGTGAGCAAATATATACGCGTATGTATTGTATAGCCTGAATTAACTAATATCCCTAGTGTACACTGAATAAAGGAGGTAGAAAGGTGAACTGTTGGGAATTCATTAACTGTGGACGGGTGAAGGGGGGTGCGAATGAATATATACTGGGCGTATGTCCGGCATATCCTGACCATGGGGACAATTGTTATTCAATTGCCGGGACCTACTGCGACGGCGAAGTTCAAGGTACGCACGCGCATGAGATAGGGCATTGCATGAAGTGTGGCTTTTTCAAGAAGATACACAACCAGAGAATTGTAATGGCTGTTTCGAAACATGGAGAAGCAAAAAATGGAACCAGTTGAGTTCGGCGTACCTCCGCAAATGATATAAATGCTGCCTACATTAAGACGTTTGTGATAAAATTTGAAGTTTAGCGAATTAAATATGAGTCCTGAAGTGAGACAGGCCATCGACGGATTTGGGTTTACGGATCTCACATCTATCCAGGAAAAAGCGATAATGCCTGCAATGAGCGGCAGGGACCTAATAGGGCAGGCGCCAACGGGCTCTGGAAAGACCCTTGCTTTTGGAATCCCCATAGCTGAGAGATTGGATGTTGGAAAGGGCATTCAGTCACTAATCGTATGCCCTACAAGAGAGCTCACCCTGCAGGACAGTGGGGTGCTAAAGGACCTCTGCAAATACAAGGGCATCAGGGTGGCCACCGTATATGGTGGAGCGCCAATTGAGCCACAGATAAAGCGACTGAAGAATTGCGAGGTTGTAGTGGGGACGCCCGGGCGCCTCCTTGACCACATGCGAAGGGGGACTTTAAAGCTAAATGGCATACGCATCCTCGTACTCGATGAGGCAGACCGCATGGTGGACATGGGTTTCATCGACGACATCCGC
>JAHJSX010000045.1 GCA_018830205.1 archaeon
AGAATTTCCAAAAGGGTTTTTTCTCTGCTTTTGATGGTGCTTCTTTTGGCTCTTCCGGCATTTTGTGTGAGCCGGATTCCCCTGACTCTCCGCCAAGGTATTTTGCAGGGTCTTCCTCAAAGGCCGCCTTGCAGCCAGGTGCGCAGAAGTAGTATGTTTGTCCATCGTGTTCTGTTGTAAATTCTGCTGTTTCCTCGTCCACTGTCATTTTGCAAATAGGGTCTATTGCCATATATTTCACCTCCTTTTTATTTTGGATTAAAATTTCTAAGTCTAAGAGAGTTGGTAACCACAGATACGGAACTGAGTGCCATTGCACCTGCGGCATAAATTGGGTTAAGTAATATTCCGAAGAACGGATATAAAATACCTGCGGCTACAGGGATAAGGGAGATGTTGTAGAAGAAAGCCCAGAAAAGGTTCTGTTTTATGGTGCGCATTGTCCGCTTGCTGAGCTCGATTGATGTGACGACGCCCATTAAGTCCCCTGTGATGAGGGTGATATCTGATGCTTCAATAGCAACGTCGGTTCCAGTGCCGATGGCGATGCCTATGTCTGCCTGCGCGAGTGCGGGCGCGTCGTTTATGCCGTCGCCGACCATGGCGACGATTTTGCCCTCTTCCTGGAGCCGTTTTACCTCTTTTGCCTTGTCCTCTGGAAGGACTTCTGCAAGGACCCTGTCAATGCCTATCTGTTTTGCAATTGCATTTGCAGTGCGTTCATTGTCGCCGGTTATCATTGCCACCTCAAGGCCCATGCCGTGCAGTCTCTCAATCGCATGGCGGGAGTTCTCCTTTAATGTGTCTGCAACAGCCAGTACGCCGGCCGCGGCGCCGTCTACTGCAACAAACATCGGCGTCTTTCCCTCGCCCGAAAGCCTCTCTGCTTCTTTGTCAAGTTCCCCGATGTCTATGCCCTCGTCTTTCATTAGTTTTATGTTTCCAAGCAGGATTACCTTGCCATCCACGCTTGCCCTTATTCCCTGCCCGGGTACTGCATTGAAATCCTTTGGGTCATGTAGATGGATGTCTTTTTCCTTTGCATGCCCTATTATCGCCTCACCCAGAGGGTGCTCGGAGCCCTTCTCAGCTGAAGCAGCGTAGGTTAGCAGGTCGTCTTTTGTGAAGCCCTCTAGTGTGACAATGTCGGTAACCTTTGGCTTGCCCTCCGTCAGGGTCCCTGTTTTATCGAGGACGATTGTATTGACTTTGTGCGCGGTCTCAAGGCTCTCGCCGCCCTTAATCAAAACCCCGTTCTCGGCACCCCTTCCCGTTCCCACCATTATTGCTGTGGGCGTTGCCAGGCCAAGCGCGCATGGACAGGCGATTATGAGCACTGCTATGAAATTTACGAGGGCAAACGTGAACGCAGGTTCCGGCCCAAAGGTGTACCATACAATGAAAGTTATGGTCGCAATCACAAGCACGATGGGCACGAATACGCCGGCGATTTGGTCTGCCAGCCTCTGAATCGGCGCCTTTGAGCCCTGTGCGTCCTCAACGAGCTTGATAATCTGGGCGAGCGTTGTATCCTTGCCGACCTTGGTCGCAATGAACTTGAAACTGCCTGTCTTGTTTATGGTGGCACCGAAGACCTCGTCTCCTTCATTTTTTTCAACTGGAATACTCTCGCCTGTGAGCATTGATTCGTCCACTGATGAGTGTCCTTCTTTTACGGTTCCGTCAACAGGTATTTTTTCTCCTGGCTTTACAACGACAATGTCGCCAATCTGGACTTCCTCTACGGGAATCTCTGTTTCTGCCCCATCCCGAATTACTATCGCGGTCTTTGGCGCAAGTCCCATCAGCTTCTTTATGGCTTCCGAGGTGTTGCCTTTGGCCCTCGCCTCAAGGAGTTTTCCAAGCAGTATGAGGGTTATGATTATGGCGGCTGTGTCGTAGTACACCTTTGGTTCGATGCCGCTCGCCGTGAAGTATGAAGGAATGATTGTCACTGTCAGGCTGTAGAAATATGCGGCTGACGTGCCGACTGCTATCAATGTGTTCATGTCAGCGGCCTTGTGCTTCAAGGCGCCAAAGGCGCCCCTGTAGAACTGCCAGCCGACCCAGAACTGGACAGGGGTTGAAAGTAAAAGCATTGTAAAGTGGTTTCTCAAGATATCTGGTACGAATGGAATCCATTCAAAACTTCCTAAAAGCAGAACTGTGCCGAGTACAGCCCCGACTGCAAGTTTTGTTTTTAGGATATTGATTTCCTTTTGGCGCGCTGCCCGTTCCATATCAACTGGCGCACCCTCCTCAGGCATCTCAAGGACCTTGTAGCCGGCGCCGGTGATTGCCTTTTTGATTTCGGAAAGGGTAATTTGGGCGGGCAGGTACTCCACTGTCGCTTTCTCTGTGGCAAGGTTGACGTCCGCGCGGATGATGCCTTCCAATCTCAATGCCTTCTCGATGGCTGCAACGCAGGATGCGCACGTCATCCCCCCGATTGGGATTGTCACCTTCTCCACTGTGGCCTTGTAGCCTACGTCTTTTATGGCATCGACAAATTTACCGGCATGCACTTTGTCTGGATTGTAGGTGATGGTGGCCTTCTCGGTGCCGAAGTTGACATTTGCATCGCTCACGCCCTCAACTTTTGAAAGGCCTTTTTCTATGGTGACTGCACACGTTGCGCAGGTCATGCCTTTTATCGGGATGTCAATCTTTTTCTCGTCCAATTCAACGCTCCTCCAATTATATCTTCAGATTTTAGCATTGTGCTAGATTTTGCAAATTCAAAACTAATTAAGAAACCTTTTTCAAGGGAAATCCGAAGAGCGATTATTCTTTTCCCAGCGGTATCAACACTATGGTGCTTGTGTTAATGACCCCGGGTATTGAATGGATTTTTTTTATGACTAACTCTGAGAGGGTCTCGCCCCCTTCGATGTGGGCGATTAGGTCGACATCCCCGTAGGCTCCCCAGACGTTCTTGATTTCCGGGAGGCCGTTTAGCTCCTCTGCTACGTCGTAGAACTTCCCTGGTGCAACATTTATGTTTACAAGTCCTGCCATTCCCATAACTAATACTTCAGGTGTGCGTGTATAAAAATTTTCCTTAGAGGGGTTTCTATTCGACGGGCCCGGGCCCTTGGTATGAGACTGCCCTCATCAAAACGATGTCCCCTACCGATTTCACCGAGCTGTAAGGCACGACGACGCCTTTCTTC
>JAHJSX010000046.1 GCA_018830205.1 archaeon
GCGATTATTTCCAGCGTGTTGAATCCATGATGCGTCCGCATAGGTATTATTACAGCGCCATCGACAGTGTCGATTTTTGCCATAAAGCATTTTACAGCTCCAAAAGTCCGCTCGCCTGATGTGAAGCCCTCTATCTCGATTCCCTGCAGGTCCTGGAGGATTTGCCTTCCACGGATATCGACCTCTTGAGTTAGCTTCAAATTAAGCGTTCCCGGATAGGGGGTAAAACCGAGTTTCTTTTTAAACTGTTTTTTGTAGCCATCGAGCTCCATGTAATACTTGCCCTCGCCCATTCCGGATACTATCTCCCCTTTTATGCTGTAAACACGCGAATCAACGTCTTTTAGGGCCTTTTCAAGGTCTGTGTGCAGCCTTCTAAGAACCTCCTTGCCTTTGGGTGTGAGTTTTACCCTCTGGCCTCTTGGCAGGATTTCACGGGCTATATATCCCTTGCTTTCAAGCTCCTTTATCCTTCTTGATGCTGTCTGCTGGGAAACATTCAGCTCACTTGCCAGTTTTCCAGAAGATACGTCCGCTGCCTTGTGGCGTGACTGCTTTGCAATTGCTGTTAGTGTCAGAATATCCATAATATCCACCCAGATTTAAGTAGCTAATCAATTTTGGTATATTAAAGTTGTGGTAGTAACGTTTTATAATTTAAATGTAAAGTGGGGTGCATGGAAAAGGACAAAATTGTCATCGTCGGCAGGTCTAATGTGGGAAAGAGCAGCACGATTAGGGTACTCACAGGCAAGGCTGTCAGAGTAGGTAAGAGGCCGGGTGTTACGCTCAAACCTAATATTATTCCGTACAAGGTTGGGAAGACCCTCGTGGACATGCCTGGCTTTGGTTTCATGTCTGGGGTCAGCAAAGAGGGCCAGGAGAAAATAAAGGACTTCGTTATTCACTACATTGAGAAAGCCCAAGACGCCCTTTTCGCGCTCCAGATTATAGATGCAGGCGCATTTGCCCAGATTGCGCGGCGGTGGGAGTCGCGCGGGCAGATACCTGTTGATATAGAAATGTTCGATTTCCTGAACGAGCTTGGTTTAAACCCTCTTGTTGTTGCAAATAAAATCGATAAGATAAAAAAAGATGAAAGAGACGTGGCGCTTGATGAAATATGCGATTTTTTGGGGCTTGCCCCGCCGTGGCAGAAGTGGGAAGACATAATCGTGCCATTTTCCGCCAAGACTGGTGAGGGGCTTGTTGAATTAAAGCGAAAAATGAATCAAAAGATGTATTGAGCCTCATTCGTCGGGCTGTCTGTCATCTAAAAGGTCTTCCCCGCCAAAGAACATCTGCTGGACTATGTTGTAGATGTCCTCCATTCCTGTGCCGTTTTCGCTTGATGTAGGAATCAGCTCTCTCTGGATGTCCAGAACCTCCATTGCCTTGAAAATCTCAATTGAGTTTTGCAGCTGCATGCTTGATGGGCTTGAAATCAAATCATCATAAAGCGTGCTAAAATCCCTGCTCCAATTAACGATTTTTTCGCATTTTTCCTCATCCAGCATGTCAGACTTGCTAAGGATGGGCATGAAGGGGAGTTCGATTCTAAACTGTATTGATGTGCAAAGCATGAAAAGCGATACAAAGCCGGATGGTTCCCTTGACAAAAACGGGTCAAAGAGATATGCCAGGAGAGAATTTTTCCTCCCGAATGTATCGATGATTGCCTTTGATGAGTCGCGATATGCAAAGAGTTCAACTTGGCCTGGTGTGTCAATGAGCGCGTAATCTGAGTCAAACTCCTCCATTATCCCCTTTATCTCGGGCGCCTTCATGGCAAGCATGTCGGCGCAGACTATCTGCGCCCCGTTTGGGCCAAGCCCATACCGGTCCATGACTTCTGGAAGGCTTATCCACTCCCTGACATCAATTTCCGACGTATAAGGAAGACCCTCTGCTCCGGGGTCAAGGTTGATTGTTATTGCATCAAGGCCCTGATTGACCATCCATGCCTTAAAAGCCCCGGTGAGTGTTGACTTGCCGCTTCCTGCTGTTCCTACAAAATATAAGTTTATCATTTCTCTATCTCATCTATCACAAGCTTCACGCCTGCTGCCACACCTTCTGTTTCTATCCAGCCCGATGGCTTTACGCCGTCGCCTACAAAGTAAAGCCCGTCCACGCCAGATTGGTGTGACACGGACTCACCAGAGCGCGACCTGTTCACAGGCCATCCTTTCTTAAAAGTCTGGACAAGCAGGACCTCGCAGTGCTCATCGAAATCCGGGAAAAGCTCGCGCAAATCAGTTAGTCCCAGCTCTATCTCTTCTTTTGCCCCCATTCCCATATTAAGCCTCTGGTGTGTCATCATTAAATGCATTCCCTCTGGCGCAAGGAACGGGTCTGCGTTTGTGACCTCGTTTATGCCGTCGATTCGCTTTGCCTGTGGGGTGAATAATATGCCAGGGTGTCCAAGCATTGGCTTCTTGCATGCAATTGACATTTTTATGCCGCACGATTCGTTTATTTTATCAATCCCTGAAACGAGGCTTTGGTCAAAATTTTCTGGGCCTGCAAGCTTTATGGTCTCTTTTGGGCCGATGTCGCTTACTACAATGTCAAAATCAAAATTCCCTTCGTTTGTCTTCAGGCCCGTTGCTTTTCCATGCTCGATTTTTATTTTGGTTATAGGTGTTTTATAATGTATCTTGCCGCCCCCTTCTTCGATTTTGCGAACCAGTGCACTTGTTACGCCCATGCACCCGCCAACCGGGACACCTGGTCCACGCAGTTTGTTTACGTTGGTTGTAATCGCAATCATCTCGCGCGCAGAGATTTCGTCTGCGTTTATGGAGAGGCCCCAGCCGCAGAAGCTGTCTGTGATTTGCATGACGAGCTCATTGTCTATGCGTTTCTGCAGCCACTCCCGGAACGTTGCATCGTCTGGCGCGGCGCCGAACTTA
The DNA here is from genome assembly GCA_018830205.1 of archaeon. Taxonomy (GTDB): domain Archaea; phylum Hydrothermarchaeota; class Hydrothermarchaeia; order Hydrothermarchaeales; family Hydrothermarchaeaceae; genus JAHJSX01. The sequence goes on from JAHJSX010000046.1 coordinate 2,916, forward strand.
AGCGACGCGACGATTGCAAGAATCTTGGCCTTGTCCTTTATTGAGAAGAGGCCGGGAAGTTCGCTTTGGAGATAGTCCTTCCCATCGATTCTGTAGTACCCTTCTGGTTTGCAGTAGACTATTTCAACCCCTGTGTCAAGTTCCTTGAGCATTGTCCCAAGCGGCCCTTTTTCTGCGTGAGGAATCATATGGAGCGCGCCTGTTGAAAGCCCGAACCCCTTTTTGTCAAAATTCGTGAACCTGCCCCCAAAATACGAGAGCTTTTCAAAAATGGTGACGTCGTGGCCCAACTTGATTAGGCTTGCGCCTGCAAGGAGGCCGCCGAGGCCTGCTCCGATTATCCCGATTCTCATAACTTTGGAATCGTCCGGCTAAAATATAAATATTTGTGAGGGTGAAAGAAAGCAGGGGATGAGATGGAACTGCCAAAGCCGAAGTATACGGGAACTGTTTCCCTGGAGGATGCGATAATACAAAGGAGGTCCATCAGGCGCTTCAGCGATGAGATTGTATCCATTGAAGACCTATCGCAGATACTCTGGGCCGCGCAGGGCCTGACGAAAGGGCGCCAGAGGACCGCACCGTCCGCAGGCGGTCTTTATCCAATAGAGCTTTTTGTTGCAACGCATGATGGGGTCTTCCGGTATGTGCCTGATGGACATCGCATTGAGGAAATAATAAAAAAAGAGGTAAGAGCAAAGCTTTCGGCTGCCGCTCTTAATCAGGGGTTTATCAAGGACGCGCCAGTCGTTCTGGTTATAACGGCCGTGTTTGAAAGAGTAACGAGCAAGTACGGCGAGCGTGGCGAGCGCTACGTGCACCAGGAGTCGGGGCATGTTGCGCAGAACGTATGTCTGGCGTGCGCGGCCCTTGGACTTGGGACTCTTGTTGTCGGTGCGTTTCATGACTTAGAGGTTCAAAAAGTTCTGGGAATCTCCGAACGTTTCGAACCTCTTTACATTATGCCAATCGGGCGAAAGGGATAGTTAGAAGAATTCTGGCCCCTTCTTCCGCATCTTTACAACGTATGTGCGCTGGTCGTCGTTTATCTCCACGTATTCGTCCAGAAAGTCATAGAAGTCCATTTCGTCTTTCCAGAGCGTTTCCCATTCCTCGACGATATCAAGAAACATGTCTTTTACAATCCGCCCCATGTATGCACCTCCCTGCCTTAATATTGTCGTTTTTTGTATTTAAATTTTGGTCAGCAATAATTTTATTTAGCTTTAAAACGTAATATCTTAAAATGAAAACCAGAGCACACGTCTATATATCTGGAAGGGTCCAGGGTGTATTTTTCAGGGCCAGCACCAGGGAAGAAGCGGTTAGGCTTGGACTTTCGGGGTGGGTGAGGAATATGCCAGACGGCAGGGTCGAGGCAGTCTTTGAGGGTGAGGGAAGTGTGGTGGACGAGATGGTTTCGTGGTGCCGCAGGGGCTCGCCGCATTCAAGGGTTGAGGATGTTGTGGTCTCGAAAGAGGAGTACATTGGAGAATTCGGCGATTTTGGCGTGAGATATTGAAAAACATTTAATAGGCGGGGGCGCGATTTTGTCTCATGAAAGTAGGTTTGGATATAGTACTAAGGGATGTACCCGGCCAGCTTGTAATGGCTCTTGAGCCGATTTCGAAATTCGGCGGGAACATCATAAGCATAGTTCACGAGCGGGAAGCGATAAAGGGGGGCAGGGTGCCAATTCGCGTGAACGTCGAGGTAGAAAGTAATGAGAATCTTAAAAGGATTATCACCGAGCTTGAAAAGCAGGACATATGGGTATCAAAGGCCGGAGAGATAAAGAAAAAGGAAAAGATTACTGTTTTACTAACAGGCCATATCGTTGACACAGACCTGAGAGACACCATAGACAAGATGAATGAAATAAAAGGAGTTATGGTCGCGGACGTGGCTCTTGCAATGCCTCACCCTGACAAAGAATCCTCCGCACGGATGGACATTGAAGTATCAGAAAAGGCAAAGGCGAAAACCGCGCTTGACAGGCTTGATGA
>JAHJSX010000047.1 GCA_018830205.1 archaeon
GCCAGCACTCTGGCCCCTGAATAATCTATATCTGCAATTATATATAGGTAATCCAGATACTCGCTCACCTTTTCAGGCTCGTCTGTCAGTGTGAATACGCTGTTGCCAAGCATAGTAACTGAAGCAGTTATGCCTTTGTCTTCAAGTGTTTTCAGAGCAGGACGGAGCTTTTCTTCAACAAGCCCCGCCTCAAGAGCAAACCTCCTGGAGAGCACAAGGAAATTTTCTTGGGACGGGTTCTTTAGCAATTCCGCGAGGCATACCCTGCCGGCTTTGTTTATTCTTCCTATTTTTTCCCGGTCAAGCAGTACAGACTTCGTATCTACCGCCTCACCGACTGTGAACACAACCACCTTTTCATCGGAAAATATCCTATCTGCGGTACCGGTCCCCGGTGCCCCTGGCTTTGTTCTTATTACAAGCCCCCCCGTAGACTGCGCGATTACGTCGCCCATTCCCGTCCTGTTTATGACTTCAGCCCTGTGTGCAATTTCCCCGCACTGATTCATCGTGAGATTCAAACCCATCGCCTTGTTTGCTGCAAGAGCCGTGCCAAGTGCTCCGGCACCAGAGGCACCAAAACCCTGCCCCATTGGGATTTCAAGCTCGTGAATCACTTCGACATCATATTTAGCGCCTGCAATCTGCAGGATATCTTTTATTACTGCCCTTGATACAGGGCATTCGCACGTCTTACCGTTAAGCGTAACCGACGTGGTGTGACCTTCCTTCGCTTTCACTGTTGTATATACGCCTTTATCAAGGACAACACCTGCTCCCCGGGATCCTGCTTTAACTGGGTCATCGTTTTCAAAGATTTCAAAAAACCCTGTTATGTGGCCCGGGACAAACGCGCTACCCTTCATGTTATTTTACCTTTTTTTATTTTATCAAATATGTGCTTTGCTATCTCTTCTTTTGTGTCTTTGATGTGAGTGGGTTTCCCCTTTCCATATACAATGTAAACATCGTTTTCATCCGACCCAAACGTTCCTTTGCTTACATCATTTGCGACGACCATATCAAGCTTGTACTTTTGCATTGATTTTTTTGCAGCAGCAGTGAGCTCTTTTTCTGAAACGTCGTGCAGGGCCTTGAATCCGACCTTGAAGGCCTGTGAGCCTTTGACGCTATTCAGGATTTTTGGGGTTGGAGTTAGATTCAACGCCAAATCACCTTTTTCGGTTTCTATTTTCTTTTTTGCTACTTTTGGAGTAAAATCAGACACCGCTGCCGCGGAAATGAAAATGTCGCAGCGAGCGATTTCAGATTTCGCGGCTTTGAGCATTTCACCTGAGGTCTCGACATGCACTACGTCAATGTACGTTGGTACGCGAGCCGTACCAGGCCCATAAATAAGCCTTACTTCTGCCCCCCTGAAATATGCCTCCCGTGCAATCGCAATTCCCATCTTCCCGGAGCTTTTGTTCGTGATTATCCTGATGGGATCGATATATTCGATTGTAGGGCCTGCCGTCACGACCACCTTTTTTCCAACGCAATCTTTTTTTGCAAGTGCAGAAATCACACCGTCGACAACATCCGATATATCCGCAAGCTTTGCCTTCTTCTCTTCAAGCTTTGGTTCGATGAAACCATACCCGATGCTTCTGAGCATTTCGATATTTTGTTTTAAGATTTTGTTATTCCACATCCCCTCATCCATTGCCGGTGCAATAAGCACTGGAGCATCTGATGCCATAACAAGCGACGTGACAGGCGTATCTGCCACCCCGAACGCAATCTTTCCGATTGTGTTGGCTGTTGCGGGAGCAATAAGAATTAAATCAAATTTCTCGAGGTGCTCAACACGTCCCGTGAGCTTGGTGACAACACCGCGTCCAGTCGCAAATTCCATTGTGTTTTTGTGGATGATGTCCAAGGCCCCGTCACTCATGTAGGCCGTAACCTTTGCCCCGCTTCGCATAAGCTCTCTTGCAATCTGCGGCGATATAATTGCGGCCACGCTGCCCGTGACACAAAGTGCAATTTTTTTGCCTTTTAGCCTCATAGACCTGATTATAATGCGGTTTTAAAATAAATCTATCGTTATATTAGATGATTTTTTATTTCCAAACAGCGAGTCTACATACATGCACGAAGAAAAGGCACCATTCTCAGGCCCGATAATAGCACTAATGCTTGGGTCTATTGCACTTTTGGGTCTCGCCTCTGTACTTTCGTTTGCAGGCATCTACGAGCCAGCTGAGGCATTCGATGTTTTAGCACTGACCACAGTCATCATAGCAATGGCCGCGTTGTCATTTTTTAATATGCGTTTTCGGGTAACAAACGAAGGAGTGAAGGCAGTGATGTTCCCCTTCTCACACAGGGTCGCTTATGACAATATCAGGGAAGTCCACGTGATTGACAAAATTCCCTGGTATGTGGGTTGGGGC
>JAHJSX010000048.1 GCA_018830205.1 archaeon
ATCTATTTCATAAATACCCTGGAGAATTTGACCCGCATGAAAGTCACAGACACATACCAGGAACAACCGTTCAAGATAACGCTCAGCGGAGCGTCCCAGTTCTCGCCCTACAGCATAAGGTCGGTATCAGTGCCAAAGGACGCCCTGATGGATGCAGATAAAACAGAGATGGTATACAAATACGAATCACGAATGATAACCGAGCCAGTTGACATCTCCATACCAAATACAGCATCAAAGATAAAAGAGGGAGGGGCAGATACCACAGTATTAATCGTCCACGGCGCAAACCCATTCTCAAATACTGACATCGAAGCCGCAGAAGAGATAAAGGCAAGGCTTACGGGCAAACCGGTGCGCGAAATCATAGAAACAACATCAACGGGCGGACAAAAATACCGCTCACAGGCCGGAAGCTCAACCAAAACACTCTTCCTGAATGCCCAGGCCGCGGACGAACAATCGCAAATCAAACCTGTTCTCTGGAACATATTCAACATGCGCGAGTTTAACCTGAGCGTGATTGAAACTGCATCTAACAATATGCCAGAGATATCAGAGAACTTTAATGGCGTCAAGGTGAGATATCACGAGGCAGTACTTTACGAACGAGACAGGACCAGCCCGAAATACTACACCTTCAAGACCAACACCGAGAAAGCCGGCAACGCAACCCCCGAAGCGTTCGTAGAGGGAGATACCATCTGGCTACTTGGGGCGCCTTACACAATTTTAGGAATAGACAGTCATTTAGAAGAGATAGTACTTGGCGTCAAGATGTTTGAGGGAAGCATAGGACTAAATCAACCAGTGGTCTACAAGTCACTCCAGATAGAGCTGATACAAGAAAACGGAGAGACATTAATCCAGTTCTATGACAAAGAGGACAGCAAGCGGTATGGGGTGCAGACCAGGGAAACCATATACTTCAAGAACGTTGCAGTTCGCATAAAAGAAACCCTGCTGGAAAACGGCGAAACCACAAGCCTCACCATCTATAACAGCTTAAAGGAGATACAAAACGGCGGCAAGTACGAAGGCTATACGATTGACTGGCGCGAAGTAGACCCCAACAACCTCTTTGCGGCTTACAACGGACCCGGAGAGCTCACAGTCCACAGGGAGAACTACAACAGGGTCGCCGAGTACGGCGCAATATACGGCATCAGAATGAAGGGCGCAGACAACAAGATAGGCTCAAATATCCGAATCGAAAGCGACGCAGTGGTTTTCACCACGCCCGCAACCAAATCCTACACGACTGAGGTATACGAACGGGAGGTCAGGATTTTAACTGACGAAGAGTTTAACCCGGACATGTTGGCATCCAGCGTCTACATAATAGGCGGGCCGGCTGTAAATGAGGAATGGGGCTGGCTTTCACCAGCACTTGAAAAAGAAGGAACAAAAGGATTCACCCTGAGGAACGAGTATTACAAACTTGAAGATTACAAACCATACATGATGAGGTCTATTTTCGTGGATGGCACAGTATATACGGCGTGCGCAGGGGTTGACCGCCTTGGCACCTACAGGTCTGTGTTCGGCAGAATTAATTCTCTTGGAAATGGGGGCGGAGCCCCAGATGAGTTCGAGGATTAAATAGACAGTAAAACATAAAAAGAAAGAAGTCGAGTTTTATATGGAGGATACAGGGAACACAAAGTAGCAAATTGACACCATGGCGAAGATATTGATTGTTGACGATGAGCCGGAGATAATTTTTCTTGCGAAGAAGATGCTTGAGAAAGATGGACATGTGGTAATAGCTGCAAAAAACAGTGCCGAGTGCTTTGAGAAGATAAAGGATGAAACCCCTGATTTAATTCTCATGGATGTTATGCTGCCTGACGGAGACGGCTGGGAGTCCTGCAAGAAACTCAAGGAGAACGAAGAAACACGCAACATTCCAATAGCGACGTTTACTGTGCGTGCAAGCGATAACTCGGTAGACAGAAGTTTCAGGCATGCCCATGCGGATGCCCACATAAGCAAACCTTTCACCAAAAAAGAACTTCTAAAAGCGGTTGAAAATTTAGTGGGTTCAAAGTGATTCTTCCCAGATGTGATCGAAGTAGCTTTGATATAGTTTTGTGCATCCCGGGCTTGTTACATAGAGGGCGAAGTTTGCATCTGATGGATCCTCTTGCGATACGAGCGCCTCTTTGCCATCCACAAGCACGTATCTGGAGTGGTCGCACTTGCATACTCGCACTTTTACACCAAGGTCTTCAAGGAGTGATTTGTTTTTTTTGCTGAACTCTCCCCAGCATTTCACGGTTATTCCGCGTTTTATGGAGGCTTTTAATACTTCTGCGATTCCATTCGATGGCAGGTCTTTTGTGCCAACAATGTTGATTTCCTTTTTTGCGCCCTCCATAATCTCGATGAGTTTGTCCTTTATGTTAACTTTTCCCTCAATCGTCCAGAAAAATTCCTCCCCTGATTTTCCTCCATGTGTCCTGTTAAATACCGGGCCAATTTCCAGAAGCAGGCCATCGACAACGTTTACGCGGATTTCACACTCACGCTTTAGGATTTTTCGCGGGTCCTCGGCAGAATAAACCCTTGGCCTTCCTGGCTGCATTTTAACGAATCCCCTCTTTTTGAGGCCCTCGAGTATGTCGTATTCCCGTGAGTAGGGAATCCCTGCGGTCGTCTGGATTTCCTTTGCTGTAGAGGGCCCGTTCATAACGAGGGCAGCGTAGGTCTTGGACTCGTACTCGCCAAGGTCAAACAGTTTCAGAACATCAACCCATTTATCAATCATCTTGCGCACCGAAGCTATTAAATACTATAAATAGTTATTATATATATACGTTTACTCTAAAATGAGTAAATAATGTTAAACTTGCTTGAATTTATGAAAATCGGAGGTTATGAGTTATGACTGAAATAAAAAAAGATGAAACCATAGATGTAAGGGGAAAGTCCTGCCCGATGCCTGTTTTGAAGACAAAAAAGGCGATTGACGGCCTTGAGGATGGGCAGGTTGTCGAGGTGCTTGCGACAGACAAGGGCTCAAAATCTGACATCCCTGCGTGGGCCAGCAAGACAGGAAACAAGGTGCTCGAGGTAGTTGAAGAGGGTGATGTAATAAAATTTTATGTGCAGAAAGGCACAGGCGAGGCTCCGTCGGAAGAGGCAGGTGCGCCAAAGATTAGAAAAAAGAAGCTATCCATTATAATGACAAAAGGGACGTTAGATATGGCATATATTCCTTTTATAGTCGGCAACACTGCCGCCGCAATGGGCATGGACGTATCCATTTTCTTCACGTTCTACGGATTCAGCGTAATAAACAAGAAGAAATACAAAAATCTTAAAGTGGCGCCGCTCGCAAACCCTGCGATGCCGATGCCATCCCCTATGGACAAGATTTTCTCAAATGCCATGGGCGCAGTACCGGGCATGACCGCAATCGGCACCATGATGATGAAGCAGATGTTCAAGAAAGGCGGCGTACCGCCTATTGAGGAAATGGTCGATGATGCCGTAAAGCTTGGCATAAAACTCCTCCCGTGCCAGATGACCATGGATGTAATGGGCATCAAGCGCGAAGACCTGATTGACGGGACCGAGGAACCGGTTGGAGCGGCTGCATATCTGGCCGATGCAATCGATTCGGATATAAACTTTTTAGTATAGGGGGCTTTGCCCTCTCTCCCGTTTATTTTGCGCCGCAGAAAACCTTTTATGTATCGATGTACCTAATTTTCATCAAGGTCGTGAGGTGCATTAATGGCAGAAGAGGAACCAGCGGAAGTTGTTGAGGAGGCACAGGAAGCGCCGGCACCCGAAGAACCTAAAGGCGGAGGCGGAGATTCAATTCTTAAAGGTAAAGGCTTTGAAATCGTAATGGTGGATGGGGCCCCATTTTACAAGGTGCAACTGCCTGATTTGTCAAATGCAGACAGGCTTATTATATCTGACACGATAGACCGGGCAATAAAGGAGATGCGGACTGACATCGACCCTACAGCAAACAAGGAATCCCAGAAGTCAAAAATCCGGGATGAAATCTTGAATGTGCTGCTTGGAGAGATAGAGGCCGCTAAGTCAGGGGTCAAAAAAAGGGAGGGCTTTACGGTACCCGATGATAAAAAACTCGCCCAGATGGGGGAGATGGTAATAGATGCCATGGTCGGCTATGGGCAGATAGAACCTGTTCTCGCCGACGATGCCATTGAAGAGGTAATGGTAATCGGAGTAGGCATGCCTGTATATATTGCCCACAGGAAACACGGGGCAATGCCCACCAACATAGTATTTGCAAACGACGAGGACATCAAGAGGATAATTGAGCGAATTGGCAGGTTTTCTGGCAGAAAAATCGACCTTGCAAACCCGCTTCTTGACGCAAGACTCCCTGACGGGAGTAGGGTAAACGCAACTCTTCGGCCCGCATCGCTTGACGGCTCGACAATCACAATCAGGAAGTTCCAGGCAGAGGCCCTTACGATAATAAACCTCCTCAAGTTTGGAACCTTTGGCAGCGACATTGCCGCTTTCCTGTGGCTTGCAGTCGAGGGCCTGCACGTAAAGCCTGCAAACATCCTGGTCTCAGGAGGAACCGGCTCTGGAAAGACCACCACGCTTAACTGCCTTGGGAATTTTATTCCTGAGAAAGACAGAATCATAACCATTGAGGATACAGCGGAGCTTCAGATAAACGCGCCGCATCTTATTCGAATGGAGACAAAGCCGCCAAGCTCCGAGGGGACAGGCGGACTCGGCTTTAATGAACTCCTCATAAATACACTTAGAATGCGCCCCGACAGGCTGATACTTGGTGAGGTAAGAGGAAGCGAGGCCTCAACGCTTTTCGTGGCAATGAACACAGGCCATGACGGGAACCTTGGGACCTGCCACGCAAACACCGCAAACGAAACAGTCACGAGGCTTATAAACGCCCCGATGAACGTGCCGCTTATAATGATACCGGCGCTTGACGTAATCATCATGCAAAACAGGATAACGGTGGGGGGAAAGGTCAGGAGAAGGGTCACAGAGATTGCAGAGGTCGCAGGCACAGAGCTTGACAAGGTCCTCTTAAACAAGGTTTTTGAATTCGACCCAAAGGCCGACAAGGTCGTGCCAACAGGCACCCCAAGCCGCCTGAAGCAGGATATTGCACACAAGGCAGGCATAAGCGGCGAGGAGCTGAATGTAGAGGTGGAAAAGAGAAAATTATTGCTTGATTTCCTTCTAAGCAAGGATATTACGGCACTCAAGGAAGTGTCAAAATGGATTCAGGACTACCACAAGGACCCTGATGCCACACTGCAAAAAATGGGGGAATATTAGATGACAGAAAAAACTGCCACAGGAATTACAGGACTTGACGAGATGCTTGAAGGAGGGATACCAACAGGGTATACTATCCTTGTTGCAGGCGGCCCTGGAACCGGAAAAAGCACATTTGCAATGCAGTTTTTGAAAAACGGCATTGACCAGTTCGGGGAGAACGGCATTTACATATCCCTTGAGGAAAGGGCGCCCGACATGATAAGGAATTTCGCGAACTATGGCTGGGACCTCTCAAAAGTAAAAATCATAAGCATGATTCCTGAGAAGGCAAGCAGTGCGCATGAGACCAAATACGTCTCGGTCGTCGGTACACAGAGCAGCAATACCGTGGAGCTCTCCCCAAAGAAGTTCTCGGTTGACCTTGTAGCTGACACCATCAGGGAGCATGTGAAAAGCTCGGATGCAAAGCGCATTGTGATAGACTCACTGGCCGCTCTCTCGGCCCAGCTCGAAGACCCGTTCTCAATCAGACAGGAGATACTTGGCCTGAGCAACCTCCTTAGCGACCTCGGGTGCACGGCCCTGCTTCTGACAGAAATGCCAGAGGGGCAAGCTGGAATAAGCAGGTATGGGATAGAGGAGTTCGTGGCCCAGGGCGTAATAGCGCTTTACAACATCAGGAAGGGAAGCGAAAGGGCAAGAGGCCTTGAAATCCTGAAAATGAGGGGCACAAAGCACTCCCAGAAAATCTGCATGATGGAACTTGCAAACGAAGGGTTCATGGTATATCCAAATGAGAACCTGCACAGCGGCACATCTGGATTTTAAAAAATAATCAAGGGGTTTTGGGGTTAAAGGTTGGGGGAATTTTGTTTTTCTTTCCACTTCAATGCTTTCCAGTTCTAAACAATTATTGACCCTCTTTTAATTCTAATATACACCACCATTCCTGAAATTATCCAAAATATCAATCCAGTAACAATGGAAAGATTCCGGATAATGGTAAATCCACCTTTAATTCCATCCAAATAACCGAAAAATATTAGGGCGTTGCCCATAACTAAGCAAATGAATGCATAAGATAAGATTCTAGCACCAGAGACGTTTCTACCCCGTTGTAAATTATAGAATTTTTCATACCCTTCAGGGTATTTTTTTGGCAGATATATGTATGTATAGGCAACATAAAACAAGGACCCAAGAGCGAGTAAGAAAATAAACGCTCTCCCTTCTAAAGTATCATAAAATTCTACTCCATGACGAAGTGAAAGTAAAGCTGATATGATTAACATGGCAAAGAAAAGCCCTCTGATAATTTCGCTCCAAAATCTACTTTTGGAATCAAATTCATGTGGGTCAAAGTCTTTTTTCATCACCCTACACTCCCATTTACACTAACACTCGTTAAGAGGAAATAAAAAACTTTGTTTAAACTTTTGAAAAGTTGTGAGGGAGTGGGCCTGCCCCTTAAAAAACCAAATAAACTCATCCTCTAAGCAGCATCTGTGCTACCGGTTTTGTGGATGCCAGCTGAGTATATATGATGTCTTCGTACTTTTTATAAGAGGCCGTTGCCTCGTCCACAAGCGCCCAGGACTCATCCGTGGGCTTGTTGGTCGCTGCATTGTACCATCCCGGCGGGACCAGGGTTATTACCTGCACTGTCCTTTTGGTTGTCCAGTTGTTTGCGCTTATTGGCCCTCCAGGGTATTCCATGCCGTATTTCTTGACCAATGCCTCAAGCGATTCAGGATAGCCCGGTACAGTGTTGAACTCCACGATATCATATAGGAACTCGAGGTCATTTACGGGCTCAATCGTCCATGCTATGGCTTTCTCGGGCGCTTCCACATAAAGGATATACTCTCCTGTCACCTGCTCGCCATATACGCCAAGTGATGTGTCCCACCTTGGCCTTCCCTCAGGCAGCGTAAATACAATGGCACTCTCCTGCTTGTTCCCGAAAAGCACGTCATCGGGAAACATCATTGCAAACGCAGCGCTTCCAAAGTGGTAGGGCTTCCTTGCAATCTCTGAGATGCCCTGTATCTGGTAGAGGTCCTCGTAAAGCACCTTGTTCATGTGTTCCTTGTCCCCGCCCCTGATAATTGCTGCGCTGTAGTCGGGCTGGAGCACCCAGGACCTGACAACCTCATCGGGGTCCCTTGAGGCCCGCTGTATTACGAATCCGAGCTTCTGGAGGTTGTTGAATTCCATGGCGTCTATGAAGTAAGGTTTATCTGCAAAAAGGCCAAGCATGACTTCCGCTTCCGCGTCATATCCTGATGCCGGGTCGCGCGGTATAAAGTCCCATCCCTCAGTGTTTAGCAAAATAAACCCGTTTGGCTTGTCCTCGTACATGATGGCGTGTCTTAGTATACCATCTACGTCGTGCAGGGCAGTTGTGGAGAATTGTACCTTGTTCTCGCCCGAGTGGTCGGCATACCCAAGGTCTGAGCCGGTAATCATGTCTATCTGGCTTTCAACCTGGTCATTGAAAAGCGTTACCTCCCTGTCTGTCACCTTGTCAAATAGCCGGTAGTACGGGTGGTCGAGGTTCAGCTCTATCCTGTAGTAGGGGTTTTCTATCAAAAGCCAGCCCTTTTCGGGCGCCCTTGAGTCGATGCGGTTTTTAATGTCTATGAATGCCTGCACGTTATCCCCGTTAACGTTTACGGTTTTGTCCAGGGTAAACGAGTAGAAGTCAGTTATCTCAACTGGCCCTTCACCACTGCCACCACCACCCCTCATAACAAAGACCCCGCCCACAATAAGAAGCAAAACAACGCCAATCGCACCGAACTTCATGACGTTGCTCGGCGCTGCCGTGGGCGCTGCCATCACAGTAGGTGCCGCCGCCGGTGCGCCCTCCCGCGCTTTTACAAATTCGCCAAGTATCTTAAAACTGCCGTCATCCGTGGCTTCAAATTCATACCACGTGGGGGTTGTCTTCAAGCCCTTTGCGTGGTGCACCCTGAACAGGTTTTTAAGGGGAGGCCCCTCATCGAACTTCATTTCCAAGACACCATCAACCATTGCCTTTAGCGCAATGACCGTCTGGTCGTTGTGCATTTCGTCCTGGACAGTATATGCTATGAAGCCGTAATCAGTCCTAACCCGGGAAGAAAGCACTCCAAAGAACTTTTTAATTTCCTGCTCCGGCGCATGGAGGAAAAGTGTCGAGAGCGAATCAAAGAACACCCTCATTGGCTTTCCTACAATGTCTGCGGCCTTTGAAAGGTTAACGGTTATGAGATTCAAGTTTGCAGGGTTGTCTATAGTGAACCCGTTATCGTATCTCTCTCCTGTGGAGTGGGAGTACATGTCTATGAAAAGAAATTTGCTGCCCTCGTATTTATCAAGGTCGAGGCCAATTTTTTTTGCAAGCTCTTTTATCTCTTTTGGGCTTCGTTCTGTTGTGATATATGTGACGCTCTCCCCCTTTTCAAGATAGAATTTAACAAGGTCGAGAAAGTATACGTGCTTGCCGACGCCCGGGGGTCCTGTTAGGACCATAGTATACTTTTCGGGAAATTCCTGCATAAACCGGAAAGAGCGAATATATAATATATACTTTTTCTTATTTTACCAGCACAATGTACAATTTTCCGTAGGGGGAATTCTCCTCGTATACATACTCGAAGAATTCCGCGTTTTCGAATTTTTCCGTATTTATGTCGATACCATATTCTGCGGCCGGCTTCTTATATGAGAGAAGGTTGCCGTAGCGCACCATGTTGTCCGAGTAAAAGATATGGGTAGCACCGTATCGCTTTGCAAGCATTGACGCCTCCTGGGGGCTTTCGGTTTTATAAAGCGTGTAGAGGTCGTCTTGCACCTGGCCCGGTGCAAGAATGTAGGGGTAGTCCACGTTCCTGAGAGGGAACATCCCTCCAAGAAGGGCGCGCCCTCCATTTACGCCCCCAAACATCTGGGCCCGGTAATAATCAGCAATTATCCTGTCCGAGGGGTCAGAATTTTCCTTGTACCACTCTGCAGCAGCGTATTCTCCCGGCGTTATGCCGGATGTCTGCAGTTTTACGTCGTAGTTGTAATCATGCAAACCCCATGCAAGCCCAAGTACAAGGATGGCAACTGCAATGATGCCCACGTTCCTTTTGTACCGCTCCACCACATTTGAAATATCTGCGACGAGCACACCAATCGCAATTGCAAGCGGCTGGGCAAGGAAGCAGTAGAACCTGAACCCCTCAAGCGGCTTTCCAAGCGTTGACCACTCAAGCGTGTTGTAAAGCCCTGGGTCCACTTTCGAAA
>JAHJSX010000049.1 GCA_018830205.1 archaeon
AAGAAAACCAGTTCGCTTTAAGCGAACTGCAACACAGTGGATTGAATTGAAATGCTCCGGTCGGGATTCGAACCCGAGTCGTGGGAGTGAGAGTCCCACATGATTGGCCGGTCTACACTACCGGAGCGAGAGGTAGTTAATCTCTGTTTATGGTATTTAAAATTGGTGGATATATTTATGTACTTCGAAAACCGAAGTTACTCTCGTGCCCCTTGAAGAATACAAAAAAGACAGCATTATCAAGCCCATTATAAAACACGGGGAGTTGACCTACAAAGACCTTAAAAAGCACACGCGATATTGGGACGAGCGGCTGTCCCGCTACATAAAGGAACTGGAGGACGAGGGCTTAATCAAAAGCAGGATGAACCGCGATGACCGCAGGAGCCGGCTTTATTCCCTTGGCCCGAAGTCTTACGACCGAAAGGATGTAAAGGCCGAGGTCATCGGGAGCCGGGTATACCTTGACATCATGGTCGGGCTAAACCCAAAGGTATATCATAGAATGGAAGTACCATCACTAAAAAACGAGCAGGAAGAGACCCTTGATTCCCTTGCGCTCCAGCTTGGCAGGCTGGCGCTGTGGAGTATATCGAAGGGTGATTTGGAGAAGCAGATTTTCCTGCGGACCTACAAAGTCCTAAGCGACACGCGCTTTGGCATCCCCGGGTACAACGAGATTATCAAGTCGCCCTGGAGCACGGAACTTGACAGGTTCAAGCAGACTGAACTTGAAAACATCACAGAGATGAAATTGAATGAAATACGCCAGGGTCTTGAAGACTACGAACGCAAAAGCAAGAAAAAATGACCGTAACCACTATTCAAATGGAACTCGATGCGCTCCTTGATAGGATATCCGTATGCGAGAGGAAAACGCCCGGCATCCACAAAGAGATGCTCAGAAATTACCAGCGGGCCTTCTATTTCGACCTCATAACCGAGTCGCAGTTCAAGACAATCGAGGAAGATATTGCAGCGCTTGGCAGGATTTATGAATTTTAATTAGTAACAAAAAGTTACTAAAATTATTTCATTTGTTATCTTTGAAACTTTAGTAACGAATTGTTATTAAAGGGGTTAAAAATGTTTAATGAAAAGACAACGGATTTAAACGCCGATACTTCTCCTCGCAGGCTTGGCAAGATGCCGGATTACTGGTCGCCTTTTCTGGGGAAAATTGGGGGATTTGATAAAGTAAAAGGTGCGTGCCATGGCGAGAAAAACAACTAACAAGCACAGCGCGAAAGCGCTCAAGAAAAAACAGAGAAAGGAAACCCAGGAAAAAAAGCGCAAAAAAGCAACAAGCCAAAAAAAGACAAACGCAAAATACACCCTTGTTTTGGCGGTGTCGGCCATTGCAGTACTACTGGTAATGAACTTCTCAGGGGCAAAGCCGACTGACCCAGCTTTTGATATTTCTCCATCCAGCATAAACCTGGGGGATGTGGGACTTTACGGGGGCCCTATTTCTGCGAATTTCGAGATAAGAAACACAGGAGGAGGCATATTGATTATTGATGACATGGAGACTTCATGCGGGTGCACGTCTGCCCAGATTGTATATGATGGCATCAAGGGGCCTCTTTTCAACATGCGCGGCCATGCCACAAATCCACGGGGCTGGAGCGTTGAAATTGCGCCAGGGGATGTAGCTTACCTAAGGGCCACATACGACCCGCTTACACATCCAGATAACAGTGGGTATATTACCCGCACTATAACGCTCTACTCAAACGACCCGGTAAACAGCGTTGAAGAGGTCTATATAAAATTAAACCAGGTGAGTTAAATGAAAAGTGTATTGATATTATTGTTTGTATTGGCTCTTCTTTCAGGGTGCACAGGAGCAGGAGAAACAGGACACCACGATGACGATGACGAAATAGTGGCAGAACATGAGATTTACCCCGGGGAAGTGGCAGAGCTTATTGAGGCTGGCAACAGGCCCATTATAATCGACCTTCGCTCACCCGGCGAATATGCAGCCGGGCACGCCGCGGGGGCAATATCAATACCCTTTGACACACTCTCCATGGGCGAACTTACTGAAGCGGGACTTGACAGGCACGATGTAATCTATGTTTATGATACCTCCGGGAGGATTGGTGAGAGCGCTGTTAATGTTCTCACGTCTTTTGGTTTTGAGAACGTCAAAAGCTTCTCAGGTGGTTATGTCCACTGGGAGGAAGACGAGTATCCCATTGAAGAGGGGGCAGCAGCCGCCACGCAGAAAGAAACGGCTGCGGTTGAGGGAGGGCCGAGGATACATGCAGAAGTAACCTCACATGAATTTGGCGTCATACCCCAGTACGGCGGGCTTGCCACCCATGATTTTCTTATAGAGAATACAGGCGACGGGGAGCTTTTGATTAAGGCCATAAGTACGTCATGCGCATGCACGAGCGCAGAGATTGACAAAGATAAACTTGGGCCTGGTGAAAGCGCAATTGTAAAAGCAACATTCGACCCTAACGTCCACGAAGAGCCAGCAGGCAGGTTCAGGCGAACGATATTTATAGAATCAAACGACCCAACTCGCGAGGAATTCATGCTGACGGTCTACGTTGACATTGAAGAGGGCAAATAACTATTTATCTACTGAAAACAAAGTAATGACCATAAAAACAGGAGGAGGATAGAATGAACGGAATTCAAGCACAGATGTTCGATTGCCCGCAATTTTCAGGCACAACAGGATACGGCATGATGGGCGGCGGAGGGTACTGGGGACTTACAGGCATTATCTTCATGGTGCTATTCTGGGCCGCATTAATACTTGCCGTGATATGGCTTTACAAGCAAGTCAGGGGAGAAGCAGCAGGCATGAAAGGAGAAACCGCACTTGACGTCCTCAAGAAAAGGTATGCTGCCGGTGAAATAACAAAAGAGCAGTTCAACGAGATGAAAAAGGAAATAGGGTAAACCCCTCGCTTCATTTTATCTCTCCTTGACTTTGTACCACAGCGCGTGCTCGTAAACGCTTGACCACATCATGCCGAAGGTATAGGCGAACATCAGCTCTTCCAGGGGGACCCCGAAAATGAGTATCCCTGATATGGCCTCAAGGTTCCAGACCTCCTGCACCATTCCAGGATAGACCTGGTCGAAGGCAAAGAAGAACGCAAAGTACAATAAAAGGAACATGAAGCCGCCGACCCATATATTCTTTTTTAGGTCCGGCCTGCACCTTATTGCCGCAACGCCTCCAGTGAACATCGCTAGGCTCGCCGAGTAAATGGGGTTGAGGTCTGTAAGGATTGTAAGGGGAATAAACACAATTATCGGGGAGGTAAGTGCCAGCCGGTGGTGCCTGTGTTGCTTGTGGTCCATCTCCATCTCGCTCATCTTGACGTGCTCAGCCCTCACTGCACTTCCATACAAGACCGAGCCGATTCCGCCCACGGCAAAACAGAAAATCAAGCTCTCGATGTCAAAACCCGTCCTCGTTGCAAGGTTAAAAAGCGATGGAGGACTCCAGTATTCAGGCACAAAAAGCGGTTCGGTAAGCCCGAAGGGCATCGTGAACAGGCTGACCCAGAACATCTCCTTCCTGGCCTTCGGCCTTGCTAAATAAATAATAAGCCAGATGGCAAATAACCCGAGTGAAAATATCAGCCACTCATTCACTTTTCATTCCTCTATAAATCATACAAACCTGTTGTACACTAATCCAAACACGTACCCTAGCACAAGGCTTAACACAGCAGACTCAATCATGCCGCCGATTATACCAACAGGGCTAATCGAGAAAAACGTGTGCATATCGAGCATCATCTGCACCACACCAGAATAAATGCCGATGTATCCAAAGATTCCTATTGCCAGCATACTTAATGCAGATATAATCGCTGCTGCAAGAGCAAGTGCTTTAGGATTTAATTCTTCACCCATTATTATTCACCCCAAAAAGGATCTTCACTCGTTCAATATATAATTATTTATTCTCGAACGCCAAAAATAAAGTAAAAGGCGGAGGTAGGTAATATGAACGAATGTATGTTACAGATGCCAGGTTATGGGAGCACAGGCATGGGCTATGGCATGATGGGCGGCGGGTACTGGGGTCTTACAGGCATTATTTTCATGGTGCTTTTCTGGGCCGCATTAATCCTGCTTGTGATATGGCTTTACAAGCAAGTCAGGGGAGA
>JAHJSX010000050.1 GCA_018830205.1 archaeon
CATCAGCTAAAACAGCCCCGGTTAAGATGGTGCCATGGAAAAGGGAGGCCGCCCTCTTGCTTGCCATGGCGTACCACTCTTTTTCGTCAGGCCTTCTGTACTCAAAATCCAGGTCAAGCATCTGGCTCTCGTTTACGCCGATGTAATCATCTGTGAATATTTTGAGTACTTTTTTTATTTTATCATCTTCAAAGCCAGAATCAAGAACCGATTTGGTGGCAAGTGAAAAAAGTATATTTCCTGCAAAAAGGGCAATGCCGCCGCCCCGTCTTTCGTCACTCTTGAAAATTTCATGAATTGTCCTGCCGCCACGCCGGTATTCGTCCCTGTCAACCATGTCATCATGAACGAGTATGGCATGCCTGTTAAGCTCAACTCCGATTCCGACTTTCATGATTTTCGCATCAAGCGCCCCGGTATAGCCTTTGTAAATCATAAGCGTGCTGCTTGAGGCAAGCCTTTTACCCTTGCGCATCACGAACTCGCTTATTGTTTCGTAGACGTCACCGATAAAAGGATGATACTTTTTTCCTTCACTTGAAACCCCTTTCATGAACGGGGCAAGCTCTTCTTCTATTCTGGCAGTGTACTCATCAAGAAGCGCATCATGGTCCATAATATCACATCACTAGAAAAGCTTTAATAATTATCCAGAGGTCCGAAAAGAGCCTCGGGCGGAATTTGACGGCAGGCTCCGAACTAGAAATCAAGTGCCTATCTTAGGCTTTGATTTCGGTGCAACGCGCCTGTTGAGCGTTAGACTCGTATCCTAGTATGTAATAAATTGTATACTTTCTTGTTTCTCTAAATCGTCCAACCAGGCCGCATTTTCACTGATCTTTTTCTTAAAGATTTTTCCTAGATTTTTTGGTTTCTTCGCCTGGTGATACTTGAAGTAAATGTCATCGCCATCAATGCCGATTATTTCAATTTTTCCGGTCCTGTGTGCCATTATATATCTAAATCTTTTGCTATGACCGTCCAGCAACTTTTTAGCGTTTTCCACAATCGTAAATCCTTGATGCAATGGGACCTGAAACCCCTTTTTTACTCTTTTAACTGGCCTGCATTGAAAAACGTAATATGGATTTACCCTGATTCTTGACAGCCCGGTTTTTAGTTTAGCTAATGTTTCAGCGTTGTCATTTACACCCCTTAGTATGACTGTTTGATTGTTTACCGTAACATTAGAAGCAATTAGACACCTTATAGCGGCAGTGGACTTTTTAGTAATCTCATCAGGGTGATTGAAATGTGTGACAATGTATATGCTCTTATTTTTTGAATTTTCCTTGAGAGCATTTTGCAGTTCATTGTCTTTTAGAATTCTGTTGGGAAAGGTCACAGGCACCCTAGTGCCAATCCTGATAAAATCCAGGTGTTCAATTTTAGATAACTTCTCTAGGAATCTCCTTATCGTCTTTGTGGGCAGAATGAGGGGGTCCCCCCCACTTATGAGAACGTTGTTGATCTCTTTATGGTTTTTTATATACTTCACTGAACTATCGAATCTTCGCATAATCTCTTCAGTTGGCAGGCCCACCAACCTTTTCCGAAAGCAGTGCCGGCAATACGTCCCACAACTATTGGTAGCTAAAATTAATGCCGTTTTAGGATATTTGTGCTGCAATCCCGGCATCTTAGTATTCTCCTTCTCACCGCTTGTGTCGTAAGAACCAGAGATATTTAACTCGTCAGTTGAGGGAACTGCCATTTTCCTAATGGGGTCTTGTGGGTCATTCCAGTTGATTAAAGAGGCATAGTAACGGGTAATTCGCATCGGATGTCTTTCGATGACCTTTTTTAATTGCCTTTTTTCCTTTGAAGTTAAATCTGTGTATTCCTCTAGCTGTTCAAGGGTACAAACACTGTCTTTTAGCTCTTCCTTCCAATCCACATCTAAAAATCTGAAAGCACCTTATATTAGTCTTTCCTATTTTAAAATCTTCCCTTTTGCCCCCGGTAAAAAGTGAAAACGAGCCGTTCCAAGGGGCATTCAGAAGTGTAAAATTTATAAACAAAGATATATAATAAGCGAATATAAAGTATCAGGACTCAAATCAGTCTTATTTTTCAAAAATGGTTGAAAAAGGGGGTTTAGACGGAAAATAGAGAGCCTCGGGCGGGATATGAACCCGCGGCCTCGTCCTTACCAAGGACGCGCTCTACCAGGCTGAGCTACCGAGGCTTTTAATTCGCATTGTTCTTTCAGAACAAACGCTCGTTAAAACCCTTTCTCGGCATTGTGCCGAGAATTGGCTTTTTATTCTAGCCCTAGGATAATTATTAAAGCTTTTCTCATTAACGATGTTTGTGAAACCACTCAATCTCACTCTTTAGCCCGCTTATGTCAAGAATCTGGATGTCGTGCCTGACTCCTTCTGGGAAGTACCTTAGATATTTCGTCCGGTCATCAAGGAATATTATGGATGCCCGGTCACTCTCGCTTCTTATGGCCCTGCCGATGCTTTGCAGTACCTTGTTTACCATGGGAAGCACTGAAAGGAGCATGAAGGCCTTCCCATACCCAAAGCGCCCTTCGTATCTTGTCCCCTTTATTTTCAGTTCAAAATCAGGCACCGGAAAGGGAAAACCCGCAGTTATCACGCTCTTTATGATGCTTTCTTTTTCCTCGTTTTCACCGACCGTATACTCAATGCCCTCTGACATTTTCCCGCCCGTCACCGCAAATATGAGCTTTTGCCCGCCCGCTTTGACCTGCTTTAAAAACTGCTCCATCTCCCTTGAATCTCTTGGTTCCGTGAGCGCGGGAGCGTATTTGCCTACCTGCTCTGCTATTTCATAAGAGGGGAAAAACACCATTGTTGCCTGCGGCGTAGCGTCGGAAATATTTTGTATTGTCTCCCCGTAACTTTTCCATAAATCCTCTTTTCGCTTTTTTCTAAGCTGCAATCCTGTGTTAAGCCCATGTTTTATTCCGATATAATAGGCATGCTCTCTTGGGAAAATGCTTGGCATTGAGAAGGTCTCGGCCCCGTCCAGCCCAAAGAGCATTTGATACCCCTCTATCGGCTCAAGGGTTCCGCTCATGAACAAAAGCTTTTTAGAATTTTTAAGCGGCTCGATGACCTCTGAGGGAAACACGGGCATGATGTTCAAGGTGCTGCCTTTTCTAAAAAATATCCAGTTTTCGTTGTTTTTCAGTTTTATTACGCCGTCAAGAAAAGAACCAACCCTGAATGTATGGGAGACCTTCCTTTTCTTTTTCATCCTGCTCTGTAAGATTTCGATGCCCTCTTCCAAAAGGAAAAAGGCCTCGCCCTCTGTAACAATCCCGGCCGCGAGCTCTTCATCTTTGCCATCAAAAAGAGAATATACCCCCGAAAAATCATAATCCGTCTCACGCGCAGCCAGGTCTACGGTTCTCTTGTCTAACCGCACCCCCAGGATGTCAAGGTTTTGAAGGTTGTGTGCCTCGTCTATTATCAAGAGGGTTTTATCCAGGGGCTTTCCGAGTTTATCGAGGAACAACCCCATAAAGAAGGGATTTAAAAAGTAAAGATACGAAAGGACTACGACATCCGAGAACCTCAAAAGCGCCTGCTGGACAAGATAGGGGCACCCGTACTCACTTAGCTTCTTTAGCAAAACAGCATTTTCGAGATATTTGTCACTCCCAGTAATCTCTCTTGCCAGTTCTTTGATGCCTTCTTTTTTCTCCTTGAACTGTCTCCTGTACGCACAGCTCTCGTTCAAGCGGCAAAGCTGCAGGAACTCCTCATAATTGCTTTCAGGGTCATCGAAAACAGGGCAGACCTCGTATTTCGACGTCATGTGAAGCGTCAAAAAAGGTTTTTTTAGATG
>JAHJSX010000051.1 GCA_018830205.1 archaeon
AACCGCCTCAACCCCGGTACGACTGCAGACATCGCAGCCTCAACTTTAATGATAGCGCTCATAAGGGGGGACATCCTTTGAACATCGCCGACATGGGATTCATTCCCGGACGCATCATGGAGGCCATCGTCACGACCTACAACAGCGATGGAAGCCCGAACGCCGCCCCAATCGGCATATACCCGATAAGTGACACGGAAATCCAGATGGACATCCACGAACCCACCGACACCCGCTCAAACCTTCTTCGCACGGGCGTTTGTGTCGTAAACATTGTCTTTGACCCTCACCTATTTTTGAAGTGTGCCATCATCGGAAGCGGTAAGGGCGAAGCGGAAAACGAAATTGCAAAAGACGAAACCATTTCAGCAGAAAACGTCGATGCCCCCGCTCTCAAAGAAGCAAACGCCTGGATTGAACTAAAAATGCAAACAAGCGAAGAAAAAACAAAAAGCGACATGCACGGCGAGATGAAATTCTCCCGCGTCAAATGCATTGTCGAAAACATCACCATAAACAAAAAATACCCCATTGCAATCAACCGCGGCCTATTCGCTGCGATTGAGGCGGCAGTCGCCAAATCCCGCGGCATGCCCGTTGATGCCCGCCACATCGAAATCATGCAAAGAACGCTCTCACCTGAAGAATTCAAGAAAATAAAGGAGTTACTATGAACATCGCATGGGGCATAACAGGCGCAGGGCATTTGTTGAAAGATACATTTGCGGTAATGGAAGAACTAAAGAAAGAGCATAGAATAACTGTATTCCTCTCAGGAGGCGGCGAGGAAGTGCTGAAGGCTTATGGCTTATGGGGGAGACTGAATGAAATCTGCCCCGGCGATTACCTTGAGGAAATCATCACGTCTTTGAGCGAGGGCAAAAGCGCCCCCACAACCGGCCGCTTTTTCCTGAAAAAATATGACATGCTCATCGTATCCCCCGCAACAACAAACACCGTGGCCAAAATCGTATGCGGAATCTCGGACACCCTCGTCACCAACGCTGTCTCGCATGCCATGAAGAGCATGATACCGGTCTACATCGTGCCCGTGGACCAAAAAGAGGAAGAAAAAGAGACAGTCCTACCAAACTACGTGGACAGGGACATATGCGAAAACTGCGCAAAGTGCCCCCCGCAAAAGATATGTGACACAGTGGCATTCGGCGACCGCAAGATTGACCTGCTCAAGTGTACGGCCTGCGGGGACTGCGTGTTTGTGTGCGAGCACGGCGCTGTAATTTCCGGGAAGGTCGTGAAGCTGAAGGTGAGGAAGGTTGACGCAGAGAACGTAGAAAAACTCAGAAAAATGGAATTTATCACTGTACTGGAAAGCCCTGAAAAAATCAAGAATACGGTTTAACTTCTCTCATCCTGTATAAACCAGCGTTTACTTTTCCAAAGCTAGGGCCAGTTAAAAGTAGTGTCAGGTTGTTAATCTTAATAGAGCCTAGTTTGGAAGTAAAGAGAAAAGTAAGAGATAATTACATTAATATTTAAGAGGTTAATACTGCATGAAGATATACGGAAAAAGGCCCTCGTTCGGTTTGAAAGCAGGAACTACGTGGTAATCCCTCACGCCCATCAGAGGATGATTCAAAGGGAGATAACGACAACGGACATAAAACTCGTGCTCCTCCATGGCTCGATAAAAAAGCAGCCAAGGGGGCGGTACAGGTTCAAGGGATGGTGCATGGACAAGAGGGACTGCCAGGTTGTAATCGAGTTCGAAAATGGCCTTATAATCATAACAGCGATAAGTGATGAGAAATGAAAAAGACAATGAAATGCTCCGAGTGCGGCGGGACCGCCAAATTTACAGACGACATCGAGTTCCTAGTGGAACTGGATGATAGAGACGTCCTGATAGCGAACCTCACAGGATACAGGTGCGCCCAGTGCGCCATGGAGTACCACAGCGCCGATACAGTCGAGAGGGTGCAGAGCATTTTGAAGGCCATAAAAAAGAGGCCGAAAATCCAGTTTGCCAGGAAACTGACGCGCTCTGGAAAAAGGTGGGTCGTTGGAATCCCGCCAGAGATAATGGAGGCGCTGGGCCTTCATGGTGGCGAGAAGACAAAGCTGCACGTTAAAGGCCACAAGGTCGTCGCCGAGTTTCCGTCAAAATAGGTTGACGATTTCAATGGCGCTTGCCAATGATAGCTTTATGATATCATTATGATATCATGACAGAAGCCCAGGTTATTTTCCGTGTGGACAAAAAACTGCTTGCGAGGCTTGATGCCTCCCTCCCACCGCGGGGTTTCAAGACCCGCAATGAGTGGTTCCGCCACGAGTTACGTGAGTTTTTGGACGCATCCCTGGCAGAGGTAGACATCGACAAAATAAAGGAGACAGCCAGAAAAACCCTGAAAAAACACGGCGTCAAAAAAGCAGCCCTTTTCGGTTCTGCTGCCCGTGGAGAGCTTATAAAGGACAGCGACATTGACATCCTCGTGGAATTTACGGGGAGAAAGAGCCTGCTTGACCTGGTGAGGATTGAAAGAGAACTTTCAGAGCTTATTGGATTCAAGGTGGATTTGCTAACAGAAAAATCCATAAGTCCCTACATTAGGGACAGCGTAAAAAGAGACCTCCAGGTGATATATGATGAAGGATGACGAGCTCTATCTCAAACATATTAGAGACTCCATATCTAAAATTGAGGAATATACAAAAGGGATAGACCGTGAGAAATTTCTTGAAAACTCTTTAATCCAGGATGGTGTAGTCAGACAACTTGAGATAATTGGCGAAGCCACGAAAAAGCTCTCCCAGGAGTTCAGAAGCAAATATCCACAAAGCCCATGGAAAGACATTGCAGGGATGAGAGATAAATTAATCCATGGTTATTTCGGTGTAAACCTGGATGCAGTATGGGACACAGTTAAAAGCGATATTCCAAATCTAAAAGATGAAATAAGAAATATAAGATAGTCCCTACCGATAAATATCATCACTGGCCCCCTGCTCTTCTTTTTTCAACTTCTTTTTCGGATGCTTGAGGCGCTTTTTCTGTTCGAAATAAAAAGATTTATCTACGGTAACTATTGTATTATAGGTAATGGCAGCAGACAACGTGACCATCCCAAAAAAAGAGTACCAAAGGCTTAAACGGGCCGAAAAGACCGACAAGGATCTCGTGAAACAACTGATTTCAAGCCTTGATGACGTAAAAGCAGGGCGAATAAAACGTGTTGCCTAATCTTCCTTTATGGCTTTTTTGACTGCATCGTAATATTCAGGGATTCTATTTTTAATCAAATTTATAGTCGCCTGCTGGTCCTTCTTGTCACTTAGGCCGACTAAAAGCACCAGTACTATATTCTCATAAACAAGGTAATACAATCTTTTTCCCTTGATTTTCTTTTCCCTGAAAAATTTGTAGCCAAGCGGTTTGCCGACAAATGGATTTATCTTCAATTGCTGTTCTATAAGCTCAATCTGTTTTTGCTCTTCATTTGAAAGTTTTCTAAAACGCCTGTCGAAGGTTTCAGTCCTGTAGACTTTGTACATCAAAATGAGATTTGAGAGGAGGATATAAATACACTTCTACTTTACCCATAAATAGAATCATCCGGCTTTTGCTCTTCTTTTTTCAATTTTTTCTTCGGGTGCTTGAGGCGCTTTTTCTGCTGCACATCGCGGCCAAGGAAGTTGAGGGCCGCGGATTCGTTTAGCCAGTATTTTTCAACACCGCTCCCGGATTCTTTTATTATTACCTTTGCGTCAACGAGCGAGTTAAGGAGTTTTTTAAGTTCGAAGGGGCGCAGGCCAATTTCCTTGAAGTCGTCGAATGTCCGGGGCTGGCGGGCCTGCAGGAGGCCTATGATTTTTTTGGAGGTTGTATGGGTTATTGTGGGGGGCATGTGGTTACAATATTTAAACAAGGTTTTTTATATCTATT
>JAHJSX010000052.1 GCA_018830205.1 archaeon
CCATAATCTCTCCGGTCAGAAGTCCGCCTCCGGAACCGCAGCAATAGCATTTCTCCTTGCTTTTCTCTGGGTCCATTTCGACGTAGTTGTTGCAGACCTGCTTTAGGATATTCCTCGGGGTTTCAATCAGGCCCATGGCCCTTGCAGGGTTGCATGAGTCAGCGAAAACAACCTTGTACTTGTCGTTTCTGCTTTTGTCAAGCTTGAGCTTGTTGTGCTTCATCAGGTCTTCTGTGAATTCGCAGATGTGCACGAGAGGGGTGCCGAAGTCTGTTCCTGTAATCGGGGATGTTGTCTCAAGGAAGTCAAATGGGCCGGCCGCTGTATTCATGTACTGGTGCCAGCCTCTCCACATGTGCCCGCACTCTCCGCCGATTATCATCTTTACTCCAAGCCTCTTTGCCTCTTCCGCAATCCTTTGGAGGATTTTTTTGACATCGTTGTGCGAGAAGAAAATGCCAAAGTTCCCGCCTTCGCTTGCATAGGTAGATACCGTGTAGCTAAGGCCGATATGGTGGAACATCTTTGCCCATCCCATCTGCGTGTTCCAGTGTTCAGGACCGAAAAACTCGGCTGATGGGACTATAAGTAATACATCCGCACCTTTCACGTTGCATGGTATTTTTATGTCGACGCCGGTCTCTTCCTTAAGCTCTTCCTCTGCCATCTCCAGTGTCTTGAGGAATGCCTTTGGCATAAGCCCGAGGTTGTTCCCGGTCATGTAGACCTTGGCTATAACTTCTGTTATGTACTTGGTTGAAATGCCTACAGCAGTCATAAGCTCCCTGCACATGGCGGTTATCTCTGCCGTGTCTATCCCGTAGGGGCAGAAGTACGAGCAGCGCCTGCACTGCGAGCACTGGTAGTAGTACGTGTAAAATTCCTCAAGCACTTCCTTTGTCAGCTCCCTTGCGCCCGCGAGTTCGCCAAAGAGCTTTCCGCTGATTGTGTAGTATTTCCTGTAGACTGAGCGCAGGAGTTCAGCCCTGGCCATCGGCATGTTCTTTGGGTCCTGTGTGCCTATGAAATAGTGGCATTTGTCAGCACAGGCCCCGCACCTGACACAGATGTCAAGGTAAAGCTGCCATGAGCGGTACTTTTTCCTGAACTCGCCAAGCTTTGAAATGAATATCTCCTTCCAGTCAGGCGGAAGCTCGAATTCCTCAAGCGTATTGTCCTTTGAGAAGGGGAGCTCCATTACGTCCGTGTCTTTCTTTTTCGAAAGCCAGCACTTGTAGTCCTTTCCGGGGAATGACTCGTCGATGTTCATGCTTCCACATCCTTTAATGCTTCTTTATATTTCTCCCTGTATTCCTCGAATGTCTCGGCAATAACAGGATAGTTCCATGGGTTGATGTGCCTTTTCGTCCTCGGGTTGTTTACCTGGTTTCTCGTTGGGCTGAAAAGGACTCCCGGTGCGTGCATGAGCTTGCTCCACGGGAAGTAAACCAGAAGGGCTGAAACCAAAAGCAGGTGCACGTAGAAGAACCAGTGGAAGGATGGAGCTGCTATGTTGAATGCAGCAAGGTTTAGTGCCCAGGCCTTGACGGCCACGATGCTTACAAGCTTGTAGTACGCAACTATGATGCCGCTCATTGCGATTGATAATATCAAAAGCACGACAATGTAGTCGCCGAGTATTGAAACGTATTTCAGCTCGGGGTTGATTATGCGTCGCACGAGAAGATATGAGAGGGCGCCAACTATCAAAAGGCTTGACCAGAAAAGTCCCGGCATTGAAGGCCCTACGGCCTCTATCGCCCGGAGGATCGCCAGAAACGAGGGGAAAGGCTCGATGAAAAGGCGCATATGCCTTATAACGATTAACGCGAACGAAAGATGGAACGCAAGGGCCCCAAGCCACAGCACCCTGTTGGGTTGGATCTCATGTGTTTCCAGGTTGTATTTTGTATTTTTAAAGAGGCTCCTGAAAAGGAAAACCTCGAATGCCATTCGTAAGACCGACGCGGTTCTAGTTTGAGGATTGTCAAGATATCCTCTCCCCGTCGTCGTTATATTTACTGGCACCGGGATGTTGGCCCACACGATAACGCGATAAAGGAAGCCAACAACGAAGATTACGAATGCTAGGTAAAATATGTACGAATATAGTATAGCTCCAGCCATTATTCTTACCTCCACAGGTTTACAGTGTGTGGATGGGCTTTTATAATTTATATGGTTTTACGTTTTGTGCACAACTGCGCACAACCACTTCTCGAAAGTTCTCGAAAGTTTTAAATACGTTAATTTCACTCTTTACATCAAATCCATTAGGAGGAGATAGTAATGGTAACAGTGAGTGTAGACTATTCTGCGTGTGAGGGATGTGGGACATGTGAGGCTTTGTGCCCGGAAATATTTGAACTTAAAAACGAGAAGGCCGAAGTACTTGACGAATCAGGTGGCGACTGCGACCTTGAAGATGCAGTCCAGAGCTGCCCGACAGAGGCAATCAGTGTCGAAGGCATGGATATAAAGTTCGAGAGAAAGTCTCCGTTTTAAAATATAAAAAAGGAGTTAGACCCGGGAGGGGTCTTTTCTATTTTTTTCCTGAATGCTATTTTGAGTTAACCCTGCAGATGTCCCTGCATGATTCCGGGACTATCAATACCGGGATGTTAAGCTCTGGCATCTTTCTCAGGACGCCTTCTGTCTTGCTGCCGAGTATCTGGCGCTCAAGGAAGTTCTTGCCGTAGGCGCCCATCACCACAAGCTCCACGTCTTTCCTTTCCTTTGCGGCCTTGACGATTTCCTTGTCAGGTATGCCGTGCCTTATCAATGCCTCTGCCTTTACGCCCATCTTTTCGACCTTGTTGATTCGCTTTCCAATCATTTGTTTTGACTGCTCAGTCAGCTCTGCCTCAAGTTGATCCTTTATTGAGACGCCGTGGAAAGCGGTGGAAGAAGCCGTCCTTACGACGTTTAGAATCAGAAGTTCGTCGCCATACTTCTTTGCAAGACCTACTGCATAGTCAAGGGCATTGTCCGCAGCCTTGGAACCATCAATAGGGACAAGAATTTTATTGACCATTTTGTACCTCCTTTGTTGACCTCTCTTACCTCAATTCAATCTTTTTTTATTTAAATCCTTTGATAAAAGAGGGGGATTAATTATAAGCATTAGTAAGTAGTAAGAGGGCAGTGGTGCTCTTATGGTAAAGGTTACAAGAAGCGATTCTGATACGGGGGAGATTTTCAAGCCCCCTGAAAAATTCAGGAAAACCGCAGTCATAAAGAGCCTTGACGAGTACTTTACCCTCCAGGAGTCTGCCGAAGATGATTTCGAGGGCTTCTGGGCCAGACAGGCCGAGCACATTGACTGGTTCAAGAAATGGGACAGGGTCGTAAACTACGATTTTACAGTACCGTATATCCGGTTCTACGAGGGGGGAAAGCTCAACGCCTCCTACAACTGCATAGACCGGCACATTGAAGGCCCGAGGCGAAACAAGGCGGCCCTCATATGGCAGGGCGAAAATCACCTCAACCGAAAGGTATTCACGTACCTCCAGCTTCACCGGGAGGTCTGCCGGTTCGCAAACGTCCTGAAGAAGCACGGCGTGAAAAAAGGCGACACAGTCACGCTTTTCATGCCCATGGAGCCAAGGCTCGTCATTGCCATGCTTGCATGCGCCCGAATTGGCGCTATTCACAGCGTGGTCTTCAGCGCATTCTCCCAGGACTCTCTTAAGAACAGGATTCAGGATGCATACTCAAAGGTCCTTGTAACAAGCGACGTCGGCTACCACGCGGGCAAGGTTATACACCTCAAGGAAAAGGCGGATGAAGTCCTCGGTGAGTGCCCGTCCATCGAAACCGTAATAGTGCGCAACCTGGGGGACGCCGAGGTGCATATGGAGGAGGGCCGCGACTTCTGGTGGGAAAAAGAGACGCATTCAGACGAGATAAAAGACGAATGCCCTCCAGAGCAAATGGACGCCGAGGACCCGCTTTTTATCCTTTATACAAGCGGCTCGACAG
>JAHJSX010000053.1 GCA_018830205.1 archaeon
AAAAAATACAAATACCGCAGGTAAAGCGGTCACGCACCTTCCATGATTTGAGGATAGACCCTAAGTATATCTCTATGCGATACCATGCCCACGATATCCGCCCCATCCCTTACAAGAAAGTGCCTCACGCCTTTTTCAATCATCTGGCTTGCTGCCTCTTCCAAAGTTAAGTCATAGGGTATCGTTATAACAGGATACGCCATAATCTCCCTTGCAGGGATTCCTGCCTCGCCCCTTCTTGCAATCATTCTGAAATTTCTGATGAAATCCCTCTCTGTAATGATGCCAAGTATGTTTCCTCCGTAGCTTACTGCCACGCTTGAAATATTTTTTCTGACCATGACATCTGCGACGTCTCGCGCACTGGCACCAAAAGGTACAGATATTATGTCACGAGACATAATATCGCTTACTTTCCGGCCCGAGGGAGTTAGTCCTTTTAGCACTTTTCCCCCTTTGGTTTTGCTTGCCTTTTTGGTCCCAACTGTTGGGTCTATCTCAAGCGCCTTTTTGTACTCCTCCATGGCGCGCTCGCCTTCCCCCATAATCTGCAGTGTGATTGCCTTCTCCCTGTGTGCTATTGCACTCTGGGGATTTAACTTTAAAATTTCGGTAAACCTCAAAAGGGCGCCCTGCACGTTCCCGTGCTTGCGCAGGGTTGTTCCTTCCCTTAGTAAAATGGCCTCTTCACTTCTTGACATTGCGCTCCCTTTTGCTAGATTCTTACAGGCGTTTTTTATACTCCATTGAATATATTATTTTGGGAATATTGCAATTTAGGCCTAATCCCTTTGCGGGGCCCGTGGTCTAGTCGGTTACACCGCAGCCTTTTTCTCACTTCGCTCCAAAAACCCTGGGGAAAACTATAATTATACTCTCAAATCGAATAAGTGGTATTGTAGCAAAGCGAAAATACCCCATAGTGATGATCAACCTTTCCGAAGGTTGGGCCCGTGGTCTAGTCGGTTATGACGTCGCCTTCACATGGCGAAGGTCGTGAGTTCGAATCTCACCGGGCCCATTCAAACCCTTTACTCGCCGCACGCTTGCGCTTCGGCTCGCAAAGGTCTTGACCCCAAAATTTTCTTTTCCTCGGGGTTTTCTTTTTCTAAAAGAAAAGGCCGCGGTTGTGCGCGGTTGTGGGCAGTTCATGAAAAATTATAAATACTGTGAACGCTAAATATATGCTAAGGGCAGGAGGGGCCACCTGATTGTACTACGAATCACCTCCACAGTAGATTCGTCTGCCTCCCTCCTGCCATCTCCTCCACTGGCTTGATTTTAAAAATTAAAAATTTTAAAAAAATAAAAAAAAGAAAAATAAGAAAGGAGGAATTCCCCCTTACATTTTACCAATCTTGAACATCTTCGTGCTGCATTTTGGGCATGCGCCCTGTATTGCTGGTTTGCCGTTCTTCATGGTTATCTGTTTTGCGTCCTTTATCTCTCGTTTTGCTCTACATTTCATACAATATCCTTCGACCATTATGCTACACCTCTTTTAAAAGAATTCAGTTTTTTTCTCATTTGTGCTCCCTCCTTTATATCACTTTTCCCTCTCGAGGGGGTTGCGAAGTATTTTTCTTTAGGGTCTTGTTATAATAGGGGTATGGTGACGGGATACCCAGAAGGCTGTAAACTGTGTATGAAAGGTGCAAAGCTTGTGCTGTTTGTTACAGGCCTTTGCCAGAAGCGCTGCTTTTACTGCCCCATATCAGAGAAACGGAAGGGAAAGGACAAATCATGGGCCAATGAACGGCTTGTAAAATCGCCTGATGACATTATCAAAGAAGCAGAGCGCATGCGCTCCCTTGGAGCCGGGGTCACAGGCGGAGACCCTTCAATGCGCCTTAAACGAACGGTGGGCTACATAAAGCTTCTAAAAGAGCATTTCGACCCGTTTCACGTGCATATGTACACAGCTTACCCCCTTGATAAAAAAGCGCTCTTGAAGCTGCAGGGTGCAGGGCTTGACGAACTGCGCTTTCATTTGTGGGGGCGCGATATATGGAAAAGCATCGAGCGGGCCGTGGCCCTTGGGATATATACCGGCATCGAGATTCCTGCGATACCCCAAGAAGAGCAAAAAATCATAAAAATCGCAAACCAGCTGGGAGATGTTGGCGGGGGTTTCCTTAACATGAACGAGCTTGAGTTCTCAGAAACCAACACGCAGGCGTTTAAAAAGAAGGGATACGGGCTAAAATCCGAGCTTTCATACGCGGTGGCCGGGAGCGAGGAAACCGCGAAAAACGTGCAAAAAGCGCTTGCCAGCCTTGACCTTCTGGTGCACTACTGCTCATCTGGCTTTAAGGACAGCGTCCAGCTGAGAAAGCGCCTGAAGCGTACTGCAATGAACATAAAACGCGACTTTGAAGAAGTAAGTGAGGATGGCCTGCTTTTGAAAGGAGTTATATTTCCGGATACGAAAAAAGCAGACCTGAAATTACTTAGAAAAGAGCTAATCGAGGCATTCCAAATCCCTGAAAACCTCATGGCCGTCGACGGGGCTAAAAAACGAATCGAGACAACCATCGAAATTGCGGAGGCACTTTCGCGGCTTACGCCGCTCAAGTGCTCCATAGTCGAGGAATATCCCACCGGGGACCGGCTTGAAACAGACGTGATTCCGCTTGGCCCTGACTGAGTATATACAAATATATAATGTATTG
The DNA here is from genome assembly GCA_018830205.1 of archaeon. Taxonomy (GTDB): domain Archaea; phylum Hydrothermarchaeota; class Hydrothermarchaeia; order Hydrothermarchaeales; family Hydrothermarchaeaceae; genus JAHJSX01. The sequence continues at coordinate 2,673 of JAHJSX010000053.1, forward strand.
CCATTATATATATAAATTAGCGGTTACATAATATAATGTGGTTCGGGGGTCCCGTTGTTCCTCCAATTCACCTCCACCACCCGAATTTTAGGTTAAAGGGGCCCCTACCCTCCTCCTTCGAACATTAATTTAGACTCCGATAAATTTATACTTGGATAAAGACTAATAGTGATGTATATGTGGGGTGAAATCGAAGAGAATTTTAAAGGTTATCCTGCCCAGAAGAAGGTCGCCAAGTACCTCTTAAAAATGGGTTTTCGGGTTGGAAAGCGAAAAAAAGTCATGTGCGGCAACATCGAGATAGCTCACACGCAGATTGGCAAGGAAGTTGGTGTGGACAGGCGCGTCGTGGATGCCGCTGTTGGGAAGATTCTTAAAAATAAAAAACTAATGAAGATATTCGCAAACCTCGAGTCTGCCGCCTTTTTTCGAAGTGCTGCTCCTGCAATGGGGCTCGGGGTTGTGGTAATAACCGTTAAAGATGCCGCAAAGCCAGGAGTAATCGGTACAATAACCAGCACCATTGCAAGTCATGGCGTCTCAATTCGCCAGGCCGTGGCCGACGACCCGTACCTCTGTGAAAAGCCGGTGTTTACTGTAATAACCAACACCAAGATTAAAGGCGACCTCTTTGAAGATTTGAAAAACATAAAGGGCGTAAAGAAGATAACCGTATATTAGTGGGTGGATGGTATCGATAGTGCCTAAATCCAGCTCTGGATTTCCTCGTGAAGCTCTTCCATCCTCTTTATGGCGGGATGGCCCTCACCGAGCATCTTTTTAAATCTTTCAAGGCTATCATCAAATGTTGCCATTTTATTGCCCATAGTTATGTTATCAGCGTATGCAACAATCTTTTCTTCAGGGGTCTTTGGGCAGTAGTCTCCTGGGGGCAGCCCTAATTTTTCTGCCTCATCACTTGTTATTCCGGCCCCAATATGGCGCTCTGCGATTTTTGCAATCTCTTCTGGAAATCCAAGCTCCCTTAGAATCTTCCCTCCCTCAATCCCATGCCCCATGCCATGGGTCCTGCACCTTCCGATGTCGTGCAGGAGCGCCCCCCTTTTGATTAAATCCCTGTCAACGGGTATTTTTACCCTGTCTGCAATAACTGCCGCGTTTTTTGAAACAGAAATTAAATGCGCTATTACGTTTTCGGGGCAATTAAGGTTCTTCAGGGTGTCGATGTCGGACATGGATCCATTAATTGATTTCTTTTTCAAGTTTCTTGATTCTCTTTTCAAGTTCAGTGACGTTTTGCTGGTTGTCGACGTATTCCAGCGCAGAGTCGCATGATGGGCACCTGAATCCGGTTTCGGTGGCCGTGTCAAATGAGTATTTAATGGCATCACTGCTGCAGCGGAAAAAGACATGGTTCCTCTCGAAATCAAGCATCTCATTGAGTTCGCCTATTAGGTGCTTCTTTCTAACCATCATGATTTCACTCATTCTGGTAAGATTTAGCTTCCAGGTGTATGTGTACCAGCCGATTTCCTTGTCCTTGGTCCTGACATAACTTGCAAGGCGGTAGTCATAAAGCCTGTATAGGATTTTCCTTACTGTGTTCAGGCGAAGGCCGGTTTGCTCTGATATCTTCTCGTCAGTCTCCTCTTTATCGAGGAGACACTGGACTACGTCAAGGCCTTCCTCGCCTACTGTCTCTAGGAGAACGCTGTTCGTCTCTAAGCTTTTAGATTCCAATTTCCCGTTGTTCAAATAAGTATCCCACCTCTCTCTAGTAAAGAGGTACTACTATTTTATTTTTTAATATATATATGATTTTCGCATGTTTATTCTGATTTAACAATTTTGGAGCTTGTGGAGGGCTCTATTTTGAGTTTTCCGCCAAAATCTCTTTTTAGGCCTGCGCCGTCGAAAAATCTATCAAGGAAGATTGCAAGGGCGCTTACCTCGGAATGAGGCTGGTTTCCGATGGAAATATTGTAGTCGGCATTGTCGAAGACAAATCGGGGGACCTTTTCTGAGCCAACGACAACCAGAACATCACCGGTGACGTCCCCGATCGCCTCATCCACGGGCATCCCGTACATCGTAAGGTGGACGACAGTTCCCTTAAATCCCCTGATATATGACTTCCAGTCCCCCACAATATCGATAGAAAAATCGCCGCCCCAGTTCTCCACAAGGCTGCAAACGCTTTTTTCAATGTTTTCGTCACGCTCTGGCAGGAGCATCTTATCGGCACCAAAGGCCCGTGCAACAAGCCCGATGTGCGTGGTTATGCGCTTGTCCCTAATGGGCCTGTGGCCAAGCCGCAGTACTTCAACTGTCATTTCAGGATCTCGCCCCTCTCATACCTCAGGATGATGCTTCTCGTCCTTCCCCTTTTCCCTTCGTCGCTGAACTTAGTGTCTATTAGCCTGAGCGACTCGAACTTGTCAAGCATCCGATAAAACGTTGTGTAGCTCTTGCCTGTCGCCTCTTTAAAGAGCTCGTAAAGCTCTCCAGAGTTAAGTTTTTCTGATTTGGCTATCACCCTTAGAAGGCTCCTCTCGTCTTCATCAAGGGCCTTTAAGGTCTCTTTTAGCGCAGACTGGCCTGAGTCGGCAATCGCCTTACTTACGTGTTCGCTCTTAATCTTTTTTGAGACATCGTTTTCCGCGGCAAAGGCGCTTCTTCGCAAGGTCTCAATGCCAAGCCTGAGGTCTCCTGTTTTGAAGGCGTGGTCTGCGACTTTCGATATAAGGTCGTCAGTTATGACGCCTGGATAGAATCCCTCGCTCACGCGCTCTTTTAGTATATCAAACATCTCGCCCGGCCCATATGGCTTGAAGAAAATCTCAGAAGGCCTGAATACGCTGCGCACCCGGTCCTCAAGCTTGCGGCCGAACTCGATGTCAGTGACTATGCTAAATACTGCGGCCCTTGCGCCGGGAAACACCTCATGGACCCTCAAAATATCATAGAAAATCTCATTCGCGTGCCGGTCGTAAAAGAGGTGGTTCATATCATCCAGCACGACTATGAGGCTTCGCCCGTCCTTCATCAATCTTTTGAATATCGCCTCGTAGACCTTTTTGAATGGGACTCCTGTCTCGGGGGGCGTGTGCCCGATTACGCTGTTGTGAATCTGTGAGAATATGGAGAACTTGGATGAGTGAATCTGGCAGTTTATGTGAACTATTTCGACCTTGTCTCCATGGGGCACATCTGCCAGGTCTTCTTTTAGTTTATTTATCGCAGTGGTCTTGCCTGTTGCAGGAGGCCCGTAGATAAGCGCATTTACGGCCCTTGCTCCGCGAAGCGTTGGCTTTATGCATATTGCTATCGCCTCGACCTGGGACTCCCTGTGGTTGAAGTTCTTTGGGATGAAATCCAGGTCAAACGCCCTTGCGTCTTTGAAGAGCGTCTCATCGTGCATGAGCATGTCTTTGATTCCCACGTTTGATTACCTCGCAGGATACTTAACACTCACGAGGTATAAAGCTAACGCGAGGGAGGTAGGAGAGGGCCGCTAAGGGGGTAGTCTCTTTGGCCCTCTCGGTCACTGGCAAATGATGGCGGCAGGCAGTTCTTCGCGGGCCGGGTAGATTTCTTGCGGGATTTTGTTTTTTGCTTTGACGCAGTCAATGCTCACGCTCATCTCAAGGAATGTGTTTTCTGAACTCTCGTACGCCGTCTCCGAGACGAGCACGTTTGAAAATTCGGTTCTGCATTCCATGCAGGATGCGTTTCCGCCTTCCTTTTCCAGCCTTCCGCCGCAAAATATGCAGTACATGTCTAGTATCATCTTTTTCACCTGCTATAAACAATGGCGCGGAGGGTATATCATCGCTTGCCAAGAGCGCGGGAAAAGTAAAAAAAAAACCTATGCCCCGAGCTTCTTCAGCTTTGATTTTGCTAAATTTATCTTATCATCGTTTCGCTTCCTGAGTTCCTTGTATGTGCTGTCTGATATGAGTCCTGCCTCATGCTGGCCCTTCATGGTTCCAATGAGCCTCTCGGTGTTGGTAATTTCTCCCTCGAGGCTATTTATCTGTGCCTCGACATCAGCGCTCATTTTCCTTGGCCTGGCCTTCTTCTTGGGCTCAGACGATGTTGTTACCGTGCTTAAAACGCCAGTTATCTGGTCTTTTGCCAGGAAGACTATAATGCCGCCAAGTGCCGCAATCACAAAGAACATGAACATTAGTATCGGTGTGCTAACTCCAAATCCTGGTGCTGGTGTCGCTACTGGCGCGACAGGCGGCGCCTCCACGGCCCTCAGTGCCTCCAGCATCTCGTTAACGTGCTCCAGTAGGTCTCTTGCACCGTCAAGGTGGCTGAGTGCCTTTTCGAACTCCTGGCCGCTCAAGAAATCTTCAGCAGACCTGATTTCGACCTTAACCTCGTCTATCTTCTCCATAACCGCTGAGGCGTTTTTGCCCTCGCCTATGGCCCGAAGGGCTCTATCTTCCGCGTTGCGCATTGTCTTTTTAACGCTTTGTATCTCAAAATGCACGAGGTCGTATCTTGAGGCGAATATCCGCATAGTAATTTCCCGTTGGTCTGAGACCTCGCTTGCGTTTATGGTCTGGACAGTAAGCGTGATTGTCTGTGCCAATGTATTATCAGGCACGGTGAACTGCACTATGATATTGGTGCCCTCTCCTGATGAGAGTGTGGTTGCTTCCCCGGTTATAATCTCAAACCAGTCTTCGGGGACCCCTAGTATATTTGTAGTTACATTATTTACGTCCCCTCCGCCAAGGTTCTGGACAGATACCACAAGGTATGCGATGCCTCCTTTTTCTATAAGCACCTCGGGCGGTATCAACTCTATAATCGAGAGCTTCGGAATGCCTTTTTCTTCTTTGGCTCCGCCCCCACCTCCGCCGCCTCCGCCGGCAGGTGGGGGGGCGCCTCCGCCGCCAACCTCAAACCTATAAAATGCTACTGCAGCCGGCTGGGCAGGGTCATATACCACGCTTGCATATAAGTTGTAAAAACCTGGTGCAAGTACGGTGCTATTGAATTTTCTGGTAATGGTTAACGGGACCCCTGGATCAGGGAAAGCAATGGCTTCCGCACCATCACTTGTATATCCTGTGTCTGCAATCCAGTACCTCAAGTCAAAATCATCAATTACCTTTTCACCATTCCAGATGAAGATTATATCAAATTCGAAATTATTTCCAGGAGTAAATGGGTCCGGAACGTTCTCAAGCCTTACGTCAAAGACACCGGCTGATACACGGAAGCTCTCCATGCTGTAACCGCGAAGGCTGCCTTTCTTAATCTCTAAAAGGGCAATGTATGAGCCAGCGACCGTGCTGTTGTCGACGGTTTCATTATATGTGTAAAGTCCAGGGTCCCCTACTGTGAAATTTGTTAAAGTATAGTTCTTCCACTGCGTCAGGGTGTTGTTTGATGTGCTGTACAAAAGGAGTGTCATCTCGTCGGGGGCGACACCCTGGCCATTGAGTGGGTCAATTACCGTGACGCCTATATTCATGGTCTGGTTGATGTAGACGATTGGATTTATTTGAATCTGGGCGTAAAGGCTTTCTGAGACCGTGAATACGTCTATGTCCGAATCATAACCAGAATTGTAATTCGCTTCACCAAATGCTACATATGCCCCCCCTGATGCATTGTTTGGCAGGGTGTAATTGGCCACGTATTTTGGCGGGGTGGTGGTGTTCACTGCCGTAAAGTTCAAGTCAACTTCTGTTCCATTGGGGTCCGTAATCTTTACGGTGACATTTGCATTGGATTTATAATCATTGGTCTCATCGGAAACAAAAGCCGTGAACGATACCTGGTCCCCTGGTTTGTAGTTATCCTCCACATTGACCTCAAGTGTAATAGTTGGCACATACGGAAGGACCTCGAATTGTGAAGTGCCAACCGGTGTATACGGGAGGAGGGAAGAGTTGTAAACATGGGCTTCCACGTCATATATTCCTGAGGTTGTGTTTGTGGGGAGCTCGAGTTTACCTTTGTACCTTGGTCCAGCAGATAAAGTTAGATTCCATTCTCTTAGTACGTTGGAATTTTCATCGGAAACGATTGCAGTCACATAATCTACTGTAGATTTTATGTTGGATTCCCTCACTGTGACAGTTATGCTGAC
>JAHJSX010000054.1 GCA_018830205.1 archaeon
TCCGAGCTTGACATTACTGAGAGCTTCACAAGAAACGTCCCTGGCAGAAGTCGTGAGGCTTGCAGGCAGACTGAACTTCTCACGAACATCATAGTAAGTGGCATCATGGACTTTTCTCTTAGCACTGGTATGATTTTCAAATCCCCAGTTTGCACAATAATTGGCAGCGAGGTTAAACTTCTCGATGGTTCTGATGAGTATGTCTTGGGCATCTGTGTGGATAGAGAGTTTGAGCTTGATGGTTCTCTGCATGGCAATATATCCTTCTCGGAGCTTAAAGCTAGTTTAGGTAGCGCTGGCAAAGTAATACCTCAATTCCCCCTACCCGTAAACGGCGTGGATTCCATTGGAGTGATTTGATGAAAAGAATTGGCATTGTGGACACGACATTCGCAAGGTACGATATGGCCTCCGACGCAATAAACGAGATTAAAAACACGGTCACGGGTGTAAAAATCATAAGGCGCACGGTGCCGGGCGTTAAAGATCTTCCGGTCGCGAGCAAGAAGCTCCTTGACGAGGAGAATTGCGACATAGCGATGGCATTCGGCATGCCTGGCGGAAAGGACATCGACAAGGTCTGCGCGCACGAGGCCTCGCAGGGGCTAATCAAGGCACAGCTCATGACCAACAAGCACATCCTTGAGGTATTTGTCCACGAGGACGAGGCAGAAAGCGACAAGGAGCTTGCAATGGTATGCGGGAACCGGGCAAGGGAGCATGCACAGAACCTCATAAAACTGCTATTTGACCCTGAAAAACTCACAAGAAAAGCCGGAACCGGCCAGAGGGAGGGCTTCAAGGATGCCGGTTCTGTAAAGGGGGGAAAGCACTGAGGTGACTTTGGAGGGATTTAGATAGAGGATTTGGACATAGGGGAGCTTGAAAAAAACAGGGACGTAGGGGCCCTTATTAAACTACTTGAAAGTGAAAGTACAAGCATCCGCAGGAACTCTGCCATAGCACTCGGGAGGATAGGGGACAAAAGCGCGGCAGAGCCGCTTTGCGAGCTTTTGGAGGACAAGGATATAGAAGTCAAGAGGAGGGTGGCATGGTCCCTTGGAAAGATTGGGGATGCATCTTGCGTGGAACGGCTCATAGACTTACTAAAAGATGAAAACAAATATATAAAACAAAGTGCATCGGACGCGCTTGGGAGGATTGGGGACCCCAGGGCGCTTGAACCGCTTATCAAAATCCTGAAAGACAGCGACGACGAAATCCGAAGGACAGCCACAGAGGCAATCGCAAGAATCGGGGACGCAAGGGCCGTGGAGCCGCTTTTTGAGGCACTCAGGGATGAGAGCAAATATGTCCAGCAGGGAGTGCTTGAGGCCCTCTATGAGATGCGAGGGGAAAAAGCGAAAAAGAAAATGGTCGATGCCCTAAAAGCTAAGCTTAAAGAAAGCGCCTAGGACCAAGAACCTCATTTTCTACTCATATATGAGTAGCTACTCAAAAGTTATATATACTATAACAGCAACGTTATTCGAAACGAGGCCGTAATCGAAGATTAGGCCGAGTGAGAAGAACAAGAGGTGAAAAAGTGAACATAGCAATCGTTGCATCAGAATTTAATTATGATATTACATACTCAATGGTGGAGCTTGCAAAAGAGCATGCCAAGTTTCTTGGGGTCGAGATAACGGACATCGTGAAGGTGCCGGGCTCTTTTGACATCCCGCTTGCAGTTGACGCACTTTTGAAAAAGGACAACATCGCAGGGGTCGTTACTCTCGGTTCTGTCATAGAAGGCGAGACAAAGCACGACGAGATTGTAATCCAGCACGCATCAAGAAAGATTGCAGACCTGGCGCTCCAGTATGGAAAGCCAGTATCCCTTGGAATTTCAGGACCTGGACTTTCAAGGCTTGAGGCCCACGAGCGCATTGAGTATGCAAAGAGGGCAGTAGAGAGTGTAGTGAAGATGATAAAGTGCATGGAAGAACTGGGCTGATTCAGTCGAGGTTTTTCCAGCGCGTTGTCGACTTACATGTGCCGAGCCAGTCGCATTTAAAACAGACTTCATCCTTCCACTCATGGAAGATTTGCGGAAGCACCCGTTCCATGGCAGCCCATTCGGTTTTTGCCCCATGTTCAAGATTTAGCAGTCTCAATGCAATAGCATCGAGGCCTTCTATTTTCTTATTGTTGTCACCTTTGTACATACACAATTCCCCGGCCAGATTCGGGCATTTGATGCAGATATTATCCGCGCCGTTTTGGACTACAATTCCCTCCTGTTTTGATCTGTCGATGACGCTCTCCAAGTTCTCCAAGAACTCCGGGCCGTAGCCCTCACCCCTGAAAAAATGGAGGCATATGAGGTGGTGTCCTCTAAGCGGCGTCATTTCGGATAGCCCTTCTCTATAACCTTTTGGAGGATATCCTTTGTAGAGTGGAGAGGACAATCCTTGAACTCTCCAATCCGCTCTACATCAATATCAAGCCCCCTCTTTTTCAGCTCTTCTTTCATTTTATCGCCGTCATGGTGCTGGTCAGGGCCAAGCACAATCACATCTGGCTTGATTTCCTCAATTATGTCAAGGAAGCTCCCTTCCTTCCCAAGAACAGCAATATCAACCGGCTTTAGCTGGCTAACCATCTCAAGCCTCTGGATTTCTGGAATAATTGGAATCCGCTTTCTGCTCTCGACTGTCGAATCGCGCGCGATTATTACAACAAGGACATCCCCGAAATCCTTTGCCCGCTCAAGGACAAACGCATGCCCCGGGTGAAGGATGTCATACACGCCCCCGCACGCTACAACCCTCTTCCCCTTTCTCATTTCACCCAGGTCTTCCAGGGTCGGCACGTCGAAACAGCCGACCTTCGTGCGGATTTCATTAGTGACCATGGGACTCAGACGCCCTCAGGGGTTAAAAAACTTTTGTACACAGACCGGGCAAAGAGCCTGGCCACCTTCAGCGGCTCCGGCACCGCGCCCTGAAGAGTGAAGCGGTCAAGTGTGGCCTTGACATCGCGCCCCTCATCGATTCCTGCAGACCTCACAAGCACCTCGTGCCCTGTATGAAGCTCAACCGTCGCGCGCTCGCCAAGACGCTTGTAAATCTCCATTCGCTCACCGCAATCTTCGAATTCCTCGAAGTACTTCTCAAGCCCTTCCGACTCCTCGTAAGTCACGCAGATGATTGGGATTTCTATTTTCTCAAACACCTCGAAAATATCAATCAGATTGAACATGCTTATCACGCACCCGTTGAGCAGGACGACATTGATGTCGGTGCGGTCGAGCTTCTTGAAAATCTCAAGCACTCCCTTCGTTCCATCAAGCCCGCCGACAGTAATCGTCGCAAGGCCAAAGCCGTCTATCTGCAAGTCGCCCCGCATGACAACTCCCCCAAGCACGGCAGACTCGCCCTCCCCCTTCTTGAAGCTCTCCGCAATCCCAAGGGCACGAAGGCCCTTTTTGTCAGCGTGGATGCGCATGGTGATAGTTGGTGTTGGGAGTTAATGTAATTTTCTTTTATTTGCCGAATTCTTTTAGGTAGTCTTCTTCCACAAAATGCAATTCACCTGGCACAATCAGGCTGTGTGGCGTGGGCCCGAAGTCCATTTCCGCAAGCTCTCCTGCGGTGCCAGATTTCATCACAACTTCATCGGAACCAACATTGCCAAGCACAACACAGAGCGTATCTGACACAAATACTCCCTCCTTTCTTTTTTCTTCCATCACCAGAAGCGTTTTCATTGCCTCGTTCGCTGTCATCTGCACCCTACTGTCGCCCTCAACCTTGATGTCCAAAAACAAAAGCGTGTGAAGCCCGCGCTCTCTGTTTTCCTTTATCACGTCATAAGGCGTCTCGGGCGCAAAGCCCTCCTGCGGGATTGAGACGGTCGCGGAGCGGCCGAACTTGTAGTTCTGGAGGCCCGAGATTGATGGCCCTGCCGAATGAATCGATGCATTATGGATTACGCGCGTCTCGATGCCCATTTGCTTCGCCTCGATGCGCAGGTGGATGTGTGTGGTTGATATGAGGGGGTCGCCGGGCACAAGAAGGCCGACCTTTTTTGTCTTTGCAAGTAGAAGGAGCTCTTTTGATTTTTCCTCAAGGCCGCTTCGCTCAAGCACTGTTATCTCTTTTTCCACAAGTTCCTGGAGATGCTCGAAGTCAAGGCCTGTCATCGTGCTCGTGTAAAATTCCGCGAAAAGCATGTCGCAGTCCATCGCCTCCTCCAGTCCCTTCACGGTGATGTCTTCCTCGCTGTGGAGGCCAAGTCCAATGAGTACGAGCATACAAAAAGATATACGTTGCCAAATAAAATAATATCCCATGCTTGGCGTTAGGGTGCGTGCGCTTGATGCGCAGAGGGTAAAGCGAGAGCTGAAAGAGAGTGGGGCTCTTGATACTTCGAAGAAGGCCAGGCGCGAGGGCGAGTTTGTTGTTTTTCCTGTTCTTCAAGAAGTCGAAGGGTTTGAGAGCATCGAAACAGAGTTTGACGAGTTCGAAGGCCACAAAAAGTTCAGGGACGTTTTGCGCGAAAAGTTAACAGAAGAGGAGACCGCGCTTGCGAAGCGCGCGTTTGATGTCATCGGCGACATCGCGATAATCGAGGTGCCACAGGAGCTTGAAAAGCATGAGAGTACCATAGCCAAAGCGCTAATGGGGGCCCACAACAACATCCGCTCAGTCTACAAGAAGTCAGGCGATATCAGTGGGGAGGAGAGAGTAAGGGAACTGAAATTCCTCGCTGGCGAAGATAAAACAGAAACAATCTACAAAGAGCACGGGATGAATTTGAAGCTTGACGTAAGCACAGTGTATTTCTCACCCCGGCTTTCTGCCGAGAGGGAGAGGATTCTGGCACAGACAAAGAGTGGCGAGGTCGTGGTCGATTTGTTTGCAGGGATTGGCCCATTTGCGATTCTTCTTGCAAAGAACCGCGACATCAAGGTCCATGCGATTGATGTAAACGAAAGTGCGTTTGAATATCTGAAGGAGAACATCAGGATTAACAAGGTCGCGGACAAAGTCACCCCTCTCCTTGGTGACTGCCGGGAGGCTGCCCCAAAGGGCGAGGCCACAAGGGTAATAATGAACCTCCCGAAAAGCTCAAGCGAGTTTCTGGACACGGCGTTTGATGTAATAAAAGAAGGCGTCATAAATTATTACGCAATATCGCGGGAGGAAGATTTGTACGATTCAAAGATTGATTTTATTGAAAAAATTGCAAAAGAAAAGGGGAGGATTATCAAAATAATGAACAAAAAGATAGTCCGGCCGTATGCGCCTTATACATACCACATCGTCATAGACATAGGGGTAAAGTGAGGCAATCCAAAAACATTAAATTTACAATCAATTTATTGGCATAGAGTATTTTTTATGTCCTCTTTTTGAGGATTCAGTTCATCATTATTGTAAATTTTGACGCTGTGAGACCTTTCACTGTTGAAATAATTCTTAAGTGGGCACTCCTCGCCCCCTGTATCTACAGTCCAATTTGTTTTTTCAGGCTGCCCTTCTTCTCTAACACATGTATGGCCTACTGCTATAAGCGCTCCAGTTTTATGCGTCCAGACACTGCAGTCAAATATATCATCTGACCAGGAAAGAATGGGCAGTTCAACTCGTGCACCAATAGGTCCTTGGGCTATTCCCTTTGAGATTATACGAACGCAGTCATTCTTATTTCCGTACTTGTCTGTTTTAACAGTCCAATCACAAGTCAAAGAGCTGATTTTCACATCGGCTGTCACATCTTCTGTTGCATTCTCAATAATGAGTATGGGGGGAGGAGGTACAGCGGCATTTGATATATACAAATCATCAACAAGCCCAAGGTCATTTGCACCCCAGTAGTTCAGATATGCGAACACAGTGCCTGAAAAGGCAGGCCAGACATTTGCACTTGTAGATGCGTCCTCTTTTGCATTAACATATAATTTAGTTCCGTCAGGACCCCAGCTTACCGCCACATGACTCCACTTATTTAAGGGAATTGTCGTTTTTCCAACAAGCACGTTATCTAAGTTTCCCCCCCAAACGCTATAAGTCAATTTACCATCAGCGGTAAATCCTAAATGCATTATATAACCTGCTTCCGGAGGCGATGCCACATCGCCCAAATTGAAAGTTAATATTCCTGAAGGTTTACCCCTCTCGCCTATCGATATTCCTGAATACTGCCGCGGGTTTATCCACACCCCTGCGCTCCCTTCTGTAAGCATTCCTGGAGAGGCTTCATTCCTATTCCAGCTATGGGCCCCATCCCATTTATACCATGGAGAAAAGGAATACTTAATGTAAGTACCTTTAGCAAGATTTACTGCCTTATCCATATTCGGCAGACTGTCTTCGTAAGTCAAAGCTCCAAAGCCTTTCCCCTGCGTGGCGCCATTGAACTCGTCAAGCAGAACTGTTGCAGGCAGAACCGTGACATTGGAGGCGGTTATAGTGGAAACCTCTACAGATATCTGCTCATGCTTGGGCAGAAGCGGGTGCAGTGTGAAATCGTATATAATCTTCCCACCGCTTCCGCTATATACAAAGTTAGTCTTAAAGATGGGATAGAGGTAAGTATCATTATGTATTCCATCAAAATACGGGGGAGTCGCAGTATGTACCTCATCCAGATACTTGTCCATGTAGAACAGGCCGCCTTCTATTTTTAGTACTCCGGGAGGCAGTTGCGGCTCTGGTGGTGCTTCAGGCTTTTGCGGCTTCTCCGGTGCTTGCGGCGCCTCTGGTTTTTCCGGTGCTTGGGGTGCTTCGAGCTTTTGTGGTGCTTGCGGCTTTTCGCCATGCGGCAGGGCTGCAAATTCTTCTTCAGTTAGAATTATCTGCACGTTTTTATCCAAGGTATCTCCGTCCCTGTTTATATCTGCCTCTACATCCATACTGCTGACCAGTATTCTGGTTTCAATATAAGTTCCAACAGGTACGCTTACCGTGTCTAAAACCACTTCAGCGCCATCGGGGGTCAGTTTAACTATTTTTCCTTCCGGGCTGCTCCAAATTGTTGTCCACTCCCCACTTTCGTCCTGCAGTTGGATCTCCTTGATGGTCGGTTGGAGATACTTGACTTCAGGGAAACCCACGTCCTTGATTACTATTTGCAACCCCTGCTCGGCTTTTGGCGCTGGCTGTTCAACGCAGCCGCTAATAAGAAGAATGCCGGACAACAGAATCAGAATTATAAATCCCGATTTCACATTTTCATCATAGATACAGTTTAACTATATAAACATTGTTTTTTGACTTCTCTTTTCCGTAATTTAGCGAGGACTCAATGGTATTTAACGCCTATTTTACGAATAAATTATTCGCTAAACATTCCCCTCAATTTTGGCAAAATGGCATATACCTTTTCGCGTTCGTGGGCTACATTTCAAATAGAATTATATGTTATACAGGCGTTATAAATGCCATGGGTTTGGCAACCATTCACGAAAGGCAGAAAAAAAATTCTCGAAATACAGGGGTTCGTTTTGCTTGACGAAGTTTAATAGAGTCGCAGAAATAATCCACATGGGCAAGGGATACGGGTGCTTGATTGACAGGAGATTTGGCAATTGAAACTCTCTCAGCTTGGCGAGCGCAGAATCATCGAGATTTTTGCAAGGAATTTTGATAGGTGCGGGAGCGAGATTGTGGGCATTGGAGATGATGCGGCTGTCTTTGCAATCGACGGTGAAAACTACCTTGTGGTCTCAACCGACCTGATAACGCAAAAAGGCCACATGCCCCGCGAGATGACGCCGCGCCAGATTGGGAAATATGCAGTGAATGTCAACCTGAGCGACATAGCAAGCATGGGTGCGAAACCCCTTGGACTTTTATTTTCTTTTGGACTTCCGAGCGATTTGAGCGATGAATTTGTTGAAGAAATATCAAAAGGCGTAAACGAGACATGCAAAGAGCACGGCACGTGCGTCCTCGGAGGCGATACAAAAAAGCACAGCGAGATTGTAATTTCAGGCACAGCGCTTGGAAAGGTAAAAAAGGATGCGTTTCTTACGAGGGCGGGTGCGCAAGCTGGCGACATCATTGGAGTCACAGGAAAAATCGGCTCTGCTGCTGCAGGATTTTATTGCTTGATTAATAATATTGAAGGGGGAGAGAAATTCATAAAAGCAGCACTTGAGCCGACCGCCCGCATAAGGGAAGGCCAGGTTCTCGCAAAATATGCAAGCTCCTGCATGGACATTTCGGACGGCCTCGCATGGAGCCTTCATGAGATTGCAAAGGCAAGCGGCAGGGGATTCAGGGTAATTTACGAAAAAATTCCAGTGGAGAGTGGCATCGAACAAGTAGCAGAACGCTCGGGCGTTTCCCCTGAAGAGATAATCTTCCACAAGGGTGGGGACTTCGAGCTATTGTTCACGGCATCAAAAGAAAAATTTGAGACTATCGAGAAGGAAATCGGCGTCAAAGCAATCGGGGAGATAATCGAAAAAGGAACAATAATAGAAAAAGATGGAAAAGAATCAATACTTGAGCCGCGCGGGCATGATTCCTTTTCAAAATAATTATTAATACCATAAGCGCGATATTATACTGGGGTGGCGTTATTGGAAAAAGAGGCAATGCTTTGGAGTCCAAAAAATGGCAATATTAAGTGCAGCCTCTGTTCTTATCGGTGCGTTATCAAAGATGGAAAAAGAGGCATGTGCGAGGTCAGGGAGCACAGGGCCGGTAAACTCTATACGCTTAACTACGGTCTCGTGTCATCGGCCGCCCCGGACCCAATTGAAAAAAAGCCGCTTTATCATTTTCATCCAGGCTCATCTGTTTTTTCTCTTGGAACAGTAAGCTGCAACTTCAGGTGCCTGCACTGCCAGAACTTCTCGATATCGCAGGCAAAACTTGATGAGTCCCTAGGGTACCTTTCAGAGTATTCGCCAGAGCGAACAATAGAGCTTGCAAAACAATACAACTGCCCGGGTGTTGCCTTTACATACAACGAGCCGACCATCTGGTTCGAGTACACGTATGACACATCAAAGCTTGCAAAGGCGGAGGGCATGTACACGGCATACGTCACAAACGGCTACATGACTGAAGAAGCGCTTTTGAAAATTGACCCGTACCTTGATGCCATGAACATCGATGTCAAGGCCTTCACAGAGAAATTCTACAAGGAGATGTCTGGCGCGAAGCTGCAGCCGGTATTGGATACCGCTGAAAGGGCAGTGAAAAATGGCATCCATGTGGAGCTCACGTACCTCGTAATACCTGGCAAAAACGACAGCAATGAGGAGATAAAGGATTTTGTTGAATGGGCCGCGGGCCTCAGTGTAAACATCCCTGTCCATTTCTCAAGGTTCCACCCGGATTATAATCTCATGGAGATTGAGGCAACGCCTATAGAAACACTTGAAAAAGCGAGAAAAATAGGGCTTGAAAAGCTAAGATACGTCTATACCGGAAACGTAGTGGGCCACGAGGGCGAGGACACGTACTGCTACAACTGCGGCGAACTTTTAATAAAGCGGTGGGGCTTTGCGATAAAAACCCTGAATATAACTCAAGATAATAAGTGCCCGAAGTGCGGCGTTAAGATTCACGTAATCAGATAATGCCGAGGCCCCAAACGCCCCACAGCACAACAA
>JAHJSX010000199.1 GCA_018830205.1 archaeon
AGGGTTGAGATGTTCAGGTGTAGGCCGATTGTTATGTTTGCTGTCCTGTTCCCCTCGATTCCGCTGTTGGATGTGTTTACAAAGATGCCGTACGTGCCTGATTGCACCGGCGAGGGGATGACTGCGCTGAATTTGCCGTCTCTTCCTGTAAGCGTTGTTAGCAGGGTTTTGTTGCCATCAGGATACGTGAGGTTTATAGCGACGTCGTTGTCGTAGGCCGCAAAACCTGTGAGGGCATCGATTGCTGTGCCTGAGATGATTGGATCATCGGTCAGTTTCAGGGTGGCGTTGTCGAGGGATATGTTGAAGCTCTTGATGGCAAAGTAGCCGCGGCCGGTGCCGCCGTCCTGGCCTTTGGCCGCTACCGCGTTGATGGTGTACTCCCCGAGGAGGGATGTGCCGGTGAAGGTAAAAGAATAACTGCCGCCGCTGTTTTCGGTGATGTTCGTCGGCGTGACGTAGGTGGAAATCGCGCCGCCCGGTGCAGTGACGACTGCAGTAAGGCCTGCGCCCGATACTGCCGAGGGGTCAGGGGTCTTGTAGAACCGCATGTCATCAAGATAGACGTCCGCGTATGTGCCGGTGCTGGTATCCCTGGTGATGGCTAGGTGTATCTTGCTTCCTGTTGCAGTATCAAACCCAGTAAATGACAAGAATGGCACTTTGATGTTGTTCCAGCCGTTTGCAATCGTGGCGTTGTATCCTGTGTGCCATCCAGTGGAGTCGTTGGCCCGTATGGAGAGGCGTATGTCCCTGTCAACCGAGGTCTGCGTTACATTATATTTCACCCACATGGAAACCCCGTCAAAGCCTGAAAAGTTCGCGGCCTTCTCGATTGTTTTTCCCTGGCCGGATGGGGTGTACTTCAAGGCGTTAACGCCCTCGAGGCTTGACGTTGAGAGTGCGGCGGTCCCGTCTCCGGTTATATTTAAATCGGTTATTATATCAAAGTTCTCGACCTTTGTGGCGTTTTCTGTGACGTTTATGGTTATGCTTACGCTATCTCCTATGTTGTGCTCGTACTTTTGCGGGAAGACGTCGACTGTGAGGTTGACCCTGTATGTCGTAGATGCATTGCCGTCTACGTTCGCCTGGTCTAAAGCAGATACGTTTACTGCATAGGTGCCTGATACAGTGTTTGCAAGATGGGTCGTGCTAAATGCGCCCGACGCTGATGAGTTGACTGTGGCGTTCGCATATACGACGCCCTGCGGGGTGTATGTTACAATATTTACGCTTGCGTTTGCGATGTTTGAGCCGTTTTCGCGGTCTTTGACGAATCCTGAGATTGTGACCGTGTCGATGCCCGGCCTGTAGGTGCTGCCCGCTGACACCGTGACGTTGAGGTCCCTTACATTGAAACTGCTGGAGGTGGCGGTATATGAAATTCCGCTGTATTGCGCTTTGATTGAGGCTGTGCGGGTCCCAATCTGGGTGAGCGAGAAGTTGTATGAGTAGTCGCCGGCGGAGTTGGAGCTTGAAGTGTCATTGTTGTAGAATATGTAGCCTGTTGAATTTGTCACCGTGAGGTTGAGTGATGCGTTGACGCCGCTTCCATTGTTAAGCACGATGCCGCTTACTATGATGGTTTCTCCAATGTCGTAGACTGTGTCATCGGAGGTCACGTTTGCTGTGAGGTTCCAGACCTTGAAGGTTGATGTATTGTATCCTGAGTTGTTTGCGGTGTCTGCGTAGGCCTCGATTGTGTAGGTCCCTGTTGTCTGGCCGCAGGAGGTGGTCCAGTTGAAGGAATTGTTGCCTGCCTGGGTGGAGTTTTTGGTGTTCTGGTACTGCGTCGTTCCAAGAGAGTTTTTGATGTAAAACGTGATGGTCGCGTTTTCAACCGGCATGTCGCTTGTGTTCGATACGTTCACGTTCACGCCGATGGTGTTGCAGAGGTTTATGACGCTTGCGTTTGCTGTAATGTTTACCCTTAGGGAGCCGATTCTGAACGTGCTGCTCTCGAGCCTTACGACCCCGGCGGCGAGGGATGTCACATTTATGGTGTATATGCCATTTGTAGGCCCTGCAGTATAGTTCGCTGTAACAGTGCCGTTTTCATCCGGCGTTTCTCCTGTGTAGTTCTTTGCAAGGGTGGCGTTTGGGTAGTATATCGAGACGTTTGCAGAAAGTGATGTGTTGATGCGCGTGCCGTTGGTGAAGGTCGTGTTTATCCATGCCACATCGCCTATGAAGTACAGGTTCCTGTCAAATACTATCTGGGTGTTGTGCCCTTCCTGGGTGCCGCCTGAAAGCAAAAGCCCAAGCGGTGTCGTGATGGGTGCGAAAGCCGTGGTGTTCACGCCCGTGAGTTCCGGCCTTTCAAAGTATGTGTAAAATACCTTTTCCTGGTAGGGGGCAAGAAGGCCTGATGAAATGGTGATGTTTACGGACGTTGAGTTTGTCCAGGCGCTTGAGATTGAAACCGCGTTTCCGCTGATGTCCCTTACTTGGAGGGATGTCTGGTTCACGCCCCCGGGCAGGTTGAGGAGGTACTTCGCGCCGGAATAGCTGCTTGTAAACGGCCATGCGTTTTTGATTATGACCGGGAAGCGGTAGTCGTAGGTCTTGTCAAACCAGGTTTCTGAAACGTTTGCGACGTAGAGCTGTGCTGTTGTGTTGCCGATGATGTATGAGTCGTTTCCGGTTACCGTTATGTTGTAGTAGCCGGAATTTGAGTCCGAATTGAAGTTTGAGCTGAAGTCCGCCTTGTACCTGCCGCTTAGGTCTGTTGTTACCTGCCTTGAGGCGAGGTGGGCGTCGCCCTGGTCATAGAGCGTGGCGTTTATCTGGGCGCCGACAGCCGGGAAACTGAAGTGCGTGTCCTTTGTAAGCCCTGTGATTATGATGTTTTTCCTTGTTCCACCTGAAAGGTTAGACTCTCGGGGGTTGTACGGGCTGTATGCAGCCGCCGATACGTTGAGGCGCCTGGCGGTGAACGATGAGAAGTTGAATCCCCGGTTTACGGGTGTTGTGGCGTTTCCCTCCATCTTGTAGGCGCCAAGTGTGGTGTCCTGCGGAAGGATGAAGCTGATGTTGCATTCGCCTGATGAGTCTGTTGTGCATGAGCCGTTGTATATTGCTGTTTCAATGGTCCAGTTGTCGTTGTCTTGCTCGGCGCCAAATGATGGTATGAGCCCGCCTGAGTACTTGAAGACCCTGAAGTCGTCGATGTATGCGAAGTTGGTATTGGTGCTGATGCCTGGTCGGAGGTTGCTCTCCGATGAGTTGGGGCTTGATATAATGAGTGTCCAGGCGCCGGTGCCGCTCTCCCTGTAGTACGAGTCTGCGCCTGTTGTGTTCAGCACGGTCATGACATCGTACCACTTCCCCGGAGAATAGGTGTATGCAGAGTTGCCCCTGTTCGTGCCGTCCTCGTAGGTGCGGATGGCGCCTGAGCCAATAAAATATGTGGCATACGGCATGTCCGTGTAGCTGTATCCCGCGCCGCTGTCCTTCCAGCCAATCATGAGCGATGGGCTGTTAACTGCTGATGGGGTCCAGAACCGTGCAAAGAAGGCGAGGCCCGGGGTCCTCGCGAAGGTCTGTTTTGTAAAGATGTAGCTGTATCCCCAGCTGCCGTTTCCAATCTTTGCCAGCTTCCCGTTCTCAATTGATAGGTAATCGCTTGAGTAGTCGAACCTGCTCGTGTTCACGCTTGGGCCTTCGAAGTCCTCGTAGAACTCGAAGACGTTGGATGCGTTTCCAAGCGGGGAGGCGTCCGGCTTTCCGTAATAGACTTCAAGCGGCGTGTTGCCCTCGCTGTAGCTTGACGTGATGTCCGGGGCCTTTACCCAGCCGAGGTAGCTTGTGTTTACGACCGAGTAGGCATAGGCTTCTATAACGCTTCCGTTCGTGCTCAGGGTGTTCCCGGATATCCATACTGTAATGTAGCGCACGTCGGTCGGCTCGAATGTTACGGTCTGGCGGCCCTGGTAGTTTATGCCTGAACCTGTGCCGTTGAACCTCGTGACGTTGTCGGTGCCGTCTGTGCTTGTCGTAAGCGCGTAGTTGTAGTAAAACCTGCCGTCCCCGTCCCATAGCTGCAGGTCTATCCTGCCTATGTCTGGCCGCGTCTGGCCGAAGTCTATGGTGCCAAGGCGGTAGAGGTCCTCATTTTGCGCCGCATTGATTTCCCAGTACTGCGCGGTGTTGTAAGTCGCATCGATGGCATAGCCGCAGTTCGTGCCGCCGGAGCAAGTGGCGCCCTGCCCGCTTGTTGCGTAGTCGGCGGTGCTGTATTTGTATAGTCTCTCGACCCAGAACGAAGGCTCTGAGCCGTTGTACATGAAAGTGAAATCGTCAGTTGAGGAGTGGGCAAGGATGTCCGCGTCGGATGAGAGGTTTAGAATCAGGGTGTAGTTGTACAGGTTTCCCCCGGGGCTTGATATGGGCAGGGGCTTCTTGTATCTTCGTACAGTCTTAAGTCCTTCAGAGACATTTCCCACGGTGACGTTCACAATAGCGCCCTCCACAATCTGGGTGCCGTTTATAACGCTGATTGTGATGTTCACGGGGTCGCCGGGCATGTAGCCGTACCTGTTGTGCCCGAGGGCCAAAATGAGCTCGACCTCGAAAATCGTCTGGTTGGAACCCGTTATGCCGAGGCGAGTCGCGTTTGACCAGATGGTGTAGTTGCCTGCTGTTGCCTGGACATCGAGCGTGTAGTTGTACTGGTAGACGCCGCTTGAACCGACGCTTATGTTGCTGTAATTCACAAGGGCCCATGTGAAGTTGAGGATGCTCAGGTTGAGGTCGCCTGACACCGGCACAAAGTCCTGGTCCTTTATGGTTCCTGATATTACGACCTTCTCGCCCGGGCTGTAAAGGATTGCATCTGTTCCGACGCCGACAATGATTTTCCTGACGAGCACGCTTGTGTTGATTGTCCCGTTGCTTGTGTTTGTCGCGACGGTGGCTGTGATGTTGTACTGGCCGTATCCTGTGGTGTTTGTGAAGGTGCAGTTGTAAATGCCGCCTCCAAGGTATTCTATTTTGCCGCTGTTTGTGTCTGAGGTATTGAAGGTTGTGACAAAGGCGTCGGGGTGGGTGACGTTTGTCGTTACGTTGGCGCCTTCAATGCCTGTGCCATTTGAATGTAATACGGTTACGTTTATGTATATTGATTCACCGCTTGAATATTCTGTATTGTCTGTATCAATGCTTGAGAGGTTGAGCTTCGTTACATTGAAGCTTGTGGTGTCAGTCCCGTTGCTTACTGCTGTCACGGCAAGGGTTGCCACGCGGTAGACGTTGTTGTCATCATACTGTGATGTCGAGTTGAACGTGCCGTTGTAGACGCCGCTTCCAAGATATGTTAGATCCCCGCCCATGGTCGTGAGGGTTGTGACGCTTGAGTCCGGGCGCGTGACGTTTATCGTTGCGTTTGCTCCTGGCACACCGGAGCCGTCAGAGTCGAGTACCGTTGCGTTGATTTTTATTGTATCGCCTGCCGGGTACTCTGATTTGTCAGTGACTACGGAAGTATTGTACAGGATGTCGAAGGTTGTCTGGTTTGCGCCTGTTATAGTGTTGTAGTTTACCGTGAGGTTTGCCTGGTAGCCGCGGTGGGCTTTGACGCCTGAGAGCGTGAAGGAGTAGTTGCCGTTTGAGGTTGTGGTGTTTGAGTAGTTCTGCACAAAGCCCGTGGAGTTGTACAGGCTGAGGTTCAACTTTGCGCTTGACAGGCCCGCGCCGCTGTATGCGTCCCTGACGGTGCCGTTGATGCGCACGTTTTCACCTGCCGTGTAGATTTTCTTGCTGGTCACTGCCGTGACGTTGAGCTCTGATACGTAGAAAGAGCCCTGGGCCGTCCCGTTTGAGGTTGCGGTCGCTGCGGTTGCGCTGACTGTGTATGTTCCAAGCGGCTGCGTCTGGTTGAACGTGAGAGAGTAGTTGCCGTCTCCCCTGTCAGCGACGTCGCCACCGGCGGTCGTGAGGGTCACTACCGTCGTGTTGGGTAGGGTTACGCTTACTGTCACGCTTGCGCCCGTGACGACGGCCCCCTTGTCTTTGACCGTTACGTTTATGGGGACGTTTTTGTCTCGGTTGAAGTTCCCGCCTGCGTCCGTTGTTACGTTGTACTTCACGAAATAGGACGTGTTCACGGTGCCCCTGATTCCAGAGCCGTCGATTGCTGCCGCTGTTACATTGTAGGAGCCGGCGCTGTCCGCGGCCCTGTTGAATGAGTAGGCCCCGGAGGATATCGACACCGTCGAGGTGTTGACAATCGAGCCGTTTGCGATTGTGATGTTCACGCTGCCGCTTGCTATCGCGGCTCCTGTTTTGGTATCGTTTACGTTCCCACTTATCAAAACGGTGTTTCCTACCGTGTACGTGCCTGCAGTTCCGGCGGTGACCGTTAGTTTCCTTACGGTGAAGTTTGTTGTCCCTGTGCGCTCCCTTCCCGTTGTGTCCTCTGCCCTGACGCTCAGGTTATATGTGCCGAGGGCGTGCGTCAGCGGGACGGTATATGTATCGTTTCTGTATATGCCTCCTCCTGTGTGCGCCATGGGGAAAATCTCGCTCCACGTGCTGTTTGAAAGGGTGGCGGTTGCTGATGCATCTGTCACCGGGGCGTAGTTGTATGTGACGTTGGCAGTGACGTTGAGGATGTCGCCGGGGTTGTATACCTCTTTCGCCTTTGCCAGCGTGAAGTTCAGCACCTCTTCTATGTAGGTCACGTTGAACTGCCTTGAACCACCAACTCCAACTTGGCCGATGACACTCGGAGGTATGACGACCCGCTTGTTTGCATCTGATGAATTATACATGTCAATGACGGTGCTGTTTATGGTTACGTTGGTGCCGTTGTCCAGGTCATAGACAGTCACGTTTCGTGCCCTATCGGGAAGGGGATACGTCATCTCCGGGTTCTCCCATGTCTCGTTCTGGCATGGGGTGACGGTGAGGGTCGCATTGGTCGCGAATTCGTAGTCTGTTTTCACTGTGTTGGCGGTGACATACTCCCAGTCACGCATACTGACATTTGCGATGTAATCCACGAAGGATGCCCTGGCACTTTTTACGAGTATTGTGTTATTTCCTGGTTTTGCATATTTCGTTATATCTATGGTAGTTACGTTGCCGTCATAGTCGCCGGTAGATGTGTATATGGCTTTTCCCCCTTCATAGACTTCCAGGTTGTAGGGTGTGTATGCGATGCCTGTGTAGTTGGCGTTTATTTCCGTTGAGACTATGAACTGCGTAGTACTAGCAAGGAGCCTCATTATCCGCAGGGTCTGGTTTGCATCGGGAACAATGCTTCCTGTAACTGCAATTGTATAGTTTCCGGGTGTTGTGGTAATTGACTGGTCGCTTCCAACCTGGGTCTCGTCTATGAAGTTCCTGAACCATGTGTCGCCGGAGCCTCCACCAACGTCCCATTCAACATATAGTGCAGCATAATCGACGTTCACGTTCGGGAAATCCCCCTTTGGCAGTGTGAAGTTGCCGCTCAGGTTTGAGTACTGGCTCTCGCCCATTGGCTGGCCTGCGATGGGTGGGGGCGAGGCAGAGTATGTGTAATTGCTTTTGTTGTTCTTGCCTGTGAGGGTAAGGTATGCCGAGCGCACATCAGCGCAGGCCGGGACAGATATATTGAAAGAGCTGTTGGTGTTCAGGAACGTGTCTCCTTCGATAGTATCAATGCCTGTATCGACGATTATGTAGAACGGGTTCTCAAGCACTGTAAATGTGTCGAGATGGGAGTCTGATAGGTTGTCAGAGTCGGTGGCGTTCACATAGACTGTGTAACCGCCTGTGGCGTTTGTCTCGAAGGTGATGTTGAAATTTCCACCTGCGTCGGTTGTAGCATTGGTTTCAAGGTTTCCTACTATAGTTATGTTGACCGGCAGGCTCGCTGCCATGTCTCCGCTTGAGTAGTGCGCATTGCCGGTTATGGTGGCATTCCTGCGTATAAGGTGCGGTCCACCTGCCTGGACAAAGAGGAGGAGTTTTCTAAGCTCGAAGTCTGTCGAGTTCGTGGTTGCCCTTGGGATATCATCCAGATTCTGGGCTGCCGTTACATCAAACGTATGCGCGCCATGAAGTGAGTTTGCTGGCAGAGTGAAATTCAGGTTGTACATGCCGGTGCCGATTTGTGTTGCCGCTACCTTCTGGAGTGTCTTGTTGCCGGTGGGGGACGTGAGGTTTACTGTCACGTTTGCGTTTGTAAGCGTCCCGTTGAGGGTAACGTTCACGGTCAGATTTACGGTCTCTCCCGCTGTGTACCGGATTTTGTCAAGGGCCGTTATGACATCCATTTGAAGCGAGTAGTTTACCTCAAAGTCCCTGGAACCGCTGCCTGCGATGTTCCCGATTACAGATGAAGGAATTATGAGGTCGGCTCCACCGCCATAAGGTATGGTGCAGTTGCTTGTTGTGATTTCGGTTTTGTTCTTGTCGTAGACGATTATATCGTGCGCGCCCTGGGGGATATAGTAATACACCGTTGGAGACTCCCAGTGAGCGCTTCCCGTGTTTTCGAGGGTCAAAGCCACACTGTAGTTGTCCCCTGTTTTGGTGAAGTTCGGAGCCCTAATGGAGTGGAAGGTGGTGTTGATGGTGTAGTTGAGTCCACCAGAGGTTGATGAGTTGAAGTTGAGCCGGTTTGTGCCGTTTTGAATGTGGCCTGTGATGTTTCTATACGCGCTCTCGAATATGCCTGTTTGCGAGTAAAACTCGACGTCATTTAACTTGTAGGTCAGGTTTTCAAGGACCGGAGCGGTGGCTGTGAAGTTTATCTTTAGATCCCCTGAAATGTTAATTGCAAGGTCTGTCCCCTGTGTGGCATTGCATACGTGCGAATACTGGAAGTTTGAGTAGTTGATATATTGGGTTACATTGTAGGCCCACTCCCACGTGCTTGTGTCAAGCCTCTTGAACTCGTGTGCTTCAGAGGGTAGGGGCCAATCCTGGTCAAGGTCTATGCCGTCGATGCATGAATCGAGGAATGCATTGGCGCCCATCCCTGAAATGTGCTCTGAATGGATATAGAGCCGGGCATCGGTGGCATTCACATCAGTCAGGCCGCCGACCGTGAACGTGAAATTGCCTGTGGCATTTTGCCCTAAAAGTATGTTTACTGTCTGCTCTTTTATAGACCGGTAGCTCCAGCTTCCTGTGATGGATTGGGCATCTTCGATGTAGATTGTGGAGTTCTCGACCACGGCGTCGTATGGGAAGTCGTATTCTACGGTAGAGTTTGTTGCGTCGCCATATGTGAACACATCATTTACAACAACCCTGAAAAGCGGGTTGGTCGTGACATTCAGGGTCATGGTGGTGCTGTTTGTGAATGCCGGGGCGCTTGATGTTGCTGTGAGGTTGATTGTGTATGTGCCTGCTGTTGCGGGGGCCGTCAGGTTGAATATGAAGTTGCCGTAGCCGTCGGTGTTTTTGATGGTGCTTGTGCCATCAAGTGTTGCGTTTATTGAGAGTGGGCTATCTGGGAAGGTGTTGTTGTTGTAATAGGCCGCGCCAGTCAGTATGACTGACTGGTTCGGCCGCGCATATGCATCAAAGTTGCCTATGATTCTAAGGGCTGTTGCATCGCCGCTTATTGGGTCGCCTGCAAGCGCGAAGGGTGAGAGTTCGACTACCCTGCATGTGACAATGTTGTTTTCGGTGTCGACTGTGCTTGGCATTTTTACCCAAGTGAGGCCGTTGTAGTGGTATATCGCGAGCGAGTCTTCATTGATGTTGAGGGCTTTGAGCTCTTCGTCTGTGTAGTCTATGGTAAGTGTGATGGGTGTGTCCCTGACTCCTGAAAGCGTTATGTCCATTGCCTTTGCAACGAGCTTGTTTTCTATCTCTGAAACTTGGATAGGGAATGCGTCTGCTTGTATATCCATGTCACGGGATACATCGAGGTCAAGCCGGAGTGCCACTTCTTTGAGGCTGATTTCCACGTCATGCGTGCCTTTTGGGACCAATCCGTCCTTTGCTGCCTTGCCGTTTAAGAGCATGTAGCCGTTTGGGTCTTTGAATGTGACTGCCGCAACGTCGCCGTCGAATAGGCCGCTCGCCCTGGCTGAGTCTGTTATTATGTTAGCTGAGGCTACGGTGGCGCCTGCAAGAAGGAGCACCGCAAGCAATGTGGCGATATCAGTCCTTTCAGGTCCCATCTCCCATCTCTCTCCACTTTTCCATATAGCTCTTGATAAATTCCCGCCCTCCTGTCGCCTCGCGGTATACGAGGACGTTGTCCTGGATTGTGTCCTTTGTCAGGTAGTATGAGAGGAAGTAGCCTTTGGTTGGGGGCTCTCCAAGCATGGCAAGGCCCTCAAGGGTCGGGACCTTGACCAGGCTTCGCCGCAGGTATCTTGATTTCTTGCCTATGTAGTACTCCTCGGCTGTTGGGCCGGATGATATGATTGATATGGCCTCGATTCTTGGGATGTTTACGATGAAGCCGTTTGTTATTTCGTTTGCCTCTTCGGTCGATGTTGTGCGCTCGATGTTTGTGAGTATGATGTAGCCCTCAAGGAGGTTGTCGTTTAGTTCGTTCAGGGTTTTGACGTCCGGCCTTTCGATGAGCGCCTTTTCGAGTGCAGCGCCTGTTTCGAGGTTCTCGATTTCTTGCTCAACGAACTCGCTCACAGGGTCGTCTGCTTGCATGCCTGCAAGCTGTGATTTCAGGTGGTTTTTGACATCGAGCGCGCTTTTGCTTGCGTATATCGGGTCGCGTTCGAGTGTTGCTGCTACGCGTGCGGCCTTTGATATATCGAAGGCCATCTGCTGGTTTCGGAATGCGACCATGCTTTCTGCCTCGACCAGAACGAGGCCCGATGGTACGGCGTCCTTTGCTATCTCGAATAGGTAGTAGGGCTGGGTGTAGTAATAGTATGGCCCCCGTATTGTGACTATCTCGCCCTGCATGATATAGGGGAAGTTGTAGTACATTTCCAGGATGTTCCTTGCTAATCCCTCGTCGATTTCTGCGCCGGGCTGCGTGTCCATGTAGACTGGGACTTCAGATATCTCGACTGTAGCTTCATAGAGCTCGGCCGGGGTCGGTATTGTGGCGGCAGAGGCGATGGCAATGAAGATTGCAAGCGGGAGCAGGGTGGGGGTGATGGCATGAGGTATTGCCCTTCTCTGGGTCCAGAGGATGAGCGGCACTAACGCGAAAAGCAGTAAGAATGATGGCCCGCAAAGGCTTGGGAGTCCAAGAGCGTAGATTAGCTGGGCGCGCAGGAATACCTCGACTTCGAGGTCGTCGGCGTGCTCATCCAGCATGTTTAGCTGGATGTTGAACTGGTCCTGGCCAACGAAGCCCCGCATGTTTGAGATTTCGCGGATATCGTTTGTTAGTATTCTGTAGTCCTCGACTACTTTTTCGTAGGCGTCGATTAGGTCCTCGAATCCTTCGTATGAGTAGTGTCCTTTGTTTGATTCATCGACTGTTACGTCGTATGAGAATGTGGTCCAGTCGTCCTTGATTTCGAGTGAGTTTTCAGGATAGAGGATGTCTCCTGTTAGCTTTGAGACCTCTGCGAGGTCTTTCATGAGGTCACGGTAGTGCTCGAAATATTCCTCGAGCTTTTCACGCTCTTCGGGGGTTAAGTCTGAGATTTCCGCTACGTTTCTTGTGTTTTGGATGTCGTATTCGCCTGCTTCAATGAGGAGTTCGTGGTTTCCTGGGGCGTAAAAGAGAGGGTCCGCGATTAGGATGTATTTCATGTCACGCACGGCCAGCACCTTTCTTGCGGTACGGCCCTTGACTTCCTTCAAATCTTCGCTGTAAACGCGGGTTTCGCGAGAGTTTCCCTCGATGATGTCAAGGGTGTAGTAGGCATCGCCGCTTATGTAGAACGGGCCGTCGGCCATTATTAGGTCATGGGCCTCCGGCGAGGCCGCTTCTCTAATTATATTATAATCAAGAGAATACACAAGAGGGGCAATTATTGTGAGAAAAATAGCTATGGCTACCCCCCAAGACAAAACTCTCTTAATCGCTCCTTTCTTTCCTGCGGGTACCATCAACTGACCTTCTTACACCAACGGCAATGATGCTTATATAAGCCTTTACTCTTCCAACAGTTAAATTCTATTTTAACTTTATTAAACTGGGCCTATACAATCCTTTATCTTCTATTATATATGTGTGTGTGCAAAATATAACATATACCTGTATATATATGTTAACTTAGGGGTTGCTATTTTGTTAAGTTGCATGTTGCCAGCATATAAAGTACAGCATATAACACTATAAAAGGCCCCGCTCCCAGTTATATAAACATTCTGTCTGGCAAAAATCTTTATTTTTTACTCTGTTTTGCATTAATTTCTGCTCTCTTCGATGATTTTATTAAATTCTATTTTAATTTTATTAAATTTTAAGGATAATAGCAATTTTAACAGTGCTATGTGTCATATTATGTGCATTTTAAACACTGCAAAAAGCACAGGATTTATCGTCTTTCGAATGTCAAAAAAGCAGCCGCGAGCATGAAAAATGAAAAGCCTGCAAGCACTGCCAAATCCGTCAAAATTGGGAAGGCTGATGTTCCAATTATTACTGTCCTTA
>JAHJSX010000007.1 GCA_018830205.1 archaeon
AGGTATTTAATTTAATCGAAAAATTCTCTCAAGGACGATGTTTTTAAAGCAGCACGTCAGTCGCGATAAAAACAAAGAAAGACACGCTGATAACGGCATTTATGTTGAAAAACGCAACTCCGACTTTTTCCAGATTATCGGGCTTCACGATGCGATGTTCATAGGCCAAAAGAGCAGCGATTACCGCCACACCTGCCATGAACACCATCCCCAGGTTTGCAAGAGGCATGGTGATTAGCAGAAGAATAATCATCAGGCCGTGGAACATCGATGACATCAAAAGCCCTCCCTGCATCCCGAATCTCTTTGGTATGGAGTGAAGGCCGAAACTTTTGTCAAACTCCAAATCCTGATACGCATAGATTATATCAAAACCCGCAACCCAGAATGTCACGGCCAGAAAGAGAAGCACCGGCACGATCGCAAGTGAGCCTGTCACTGCGGCCCATGCTCCAAGAGGGGCAACCCCAAGGGTCATCCCGAGTACTATGTGTGAAAGCCATGTGTAGCGCTTGAGATAGGGATAGACGACAAACAGGGCAACAGCAAAGGGATATAGCGC
Organism: archaeon; assembly: GCA_018830205.1. GTDB lineage: Archaea > Hydrothermarchaeota > Hydrothermarchaeia > Hydrothermarchaeales > Hydrothermarchaeaceae > JAHJSX01. Next base: position 563 of record JAHJSX010000007.1, read on the forward strand.
TATGCAGAGCCAGTTCAGCATGACCGCTGCGATTAGTAAAACGACAAGAGATACTCCAACAAGTGCCCTCACTTCTCCAATACTTACCAGCCCTGCTGGAAGGGCCCTATTGCTTGTCCTGGGATTCTTTGCATCTATATCCCTGTCGATGAGCCTATTGAGCCCCATTGCAGCCGTTCTGGCACTTATGATGCCAATGGTTATCCATGTGAGGATATGAAAAGAAGGAATCCCTCCAGCAGCGAGGATTGCTCCAGAATACAAAAAAGGCATGGCAAAGACGGTGTGCTCAATCTTTATCATTTCAAGGAGTATTTTTATTTTTGATATAAGCGGCATGTAAGGGCCCTCAGTCAATTTCTAAATCTTTCCACTTTCTGTCCACGAGTTCTACGATGTCCCCTCTCATTTTTATCTCATCAGGCCACTCTCTTTCAAAACCCTCATCGCTGCCTTTCTTGGTCGCATCTATCCCCATCTTCGAGCCCAGGTTCGCAAGCGGTGTCGCATGCTCCAGGGAATCTGCTGGCCCTCTCCCGATTATGGTAACGTCCCTCTCAGGGTCTATCCTGTTTGAAACCGCCCATAGGACATCGCCCAGATTTTGAATGTCCACATCGTCGTCCAGGACAATAATGGTCTTGGTAAACATCATCTGCCCCATGCCCCAGAGCGCGAACATCACCTTTTTCGCGTGCCCAGGGTAGCGCTTTTTTATCGAGACTATGCACAGGTTGTGAAAAACTCCTTCGATTGGGAGATTTATGTCCACGATTTCTGGCAGCTGCGCATTTATTAGGGGAAGGAAAATCCTCTCGATGGCCTTTCCAATATATGAGTCCTCCATGGGAGGCTTGCCTACTATTGTAGCAGGATATATCGGCTTGTTTCTGTGGGTGATGCATGTCACATGGAACACCGGGAATAAATCTGCTAGAGAGTAGTATCCTGTGTGGTCCCCGAAGGGCCCTTCCGTCTTTCTCTCTTTCGGGTTTACGTAGCCCTCCAGAACAATTTCAGCATTTGCCGGGACCTCCAAATCAACGGTTTCGCACTTGACAAGTTCGACCGGTTTTTTCCTCAAAAATCCCGCGAAAAGCATCTCATCAAAGCCTTCGGGCAGTGGGGTGGTGGCAGAGAATATCGTGGCCGGGTCGCCGCCTAAAGCGACTGCGACCTCCAGGGGCCTGTCCATCTCCTCTGCTTTGCGGTAGTGGCTTGCGCCGTGCTTTTGGACGTGCCAGTGCATCCCTGTTGTTTTCGCGTCGTAAACATGCATGCGGTACATACCGACGTTTCTCTCCCCTGTCTCCGGGTCTTTTGTGAAAACCAGAGGTAGGGTGATGAATCTTCCACCGTCTTGCGGCCAGCACGTCAATATGGGAAACTTGTCCAGTGAAACTTCTTTTTCGATGACGACATCCTTTACCGGACCGTCTTTCACAATTTTCGGAGGATATGAAGCGATTTCCTTCAGTTTTGAAAGGCCTTTTATCTTCCCGGTTACGCTTGATGGCACCTGCGGTTTAATCATCTCCACAAGCCTGTCGCCTATGCCCTCAAGGTCGTCGGTCTCCAGTGCCAGTTTCATGCGTTCCATAGAGCCGAATGCATTGGCCAGAACGGGAATGTCGTAACCCTCCACGTTTTCAAACAATATCGCGGGGCCGTTTTTCTTGGATACCCTGTCCAGGATTTCGGTAATCTCAAGCTTCGGGCTGACCTGGGTCTTGATTCTTTTTAACATGCCCTTTTTTTCAAGGACACGGGTAAACTCCCGTAAATCTTCGTATGCCATCCGATTGTATTTCTGTAAACATGTTTATAAGTTATTTGATGGACTTCAGGACAATGGCAAAAAAAGCAAAATATGTCCATAAGATGTTCTCATCCATAGCCCCAAGATATGACCTGTTAAATACTCTGCTCAGCCTGAATCGTGACAGGTACTGGAGAAGGTTTGCAGTCGAACGTTCAGGTATTACACAAGGGGGACATGCCCTGGACGTAGCTACAGGTACAGGTAAACTGGCAATAGAGCTTGCAAATGCGGTGGGCCCCAGTGGAAAGGTCGTCGGGGTGGACTTCTGCAGGGAGATGCTTGACATTGCCAAGGAAAAGTGCAGGGGACTTTGCATTGAACTTGCAGAGGGAAATGCCAAAAAGCTGCCATACCCTGACAATGAATTCGATTTAGCGACCGTAGGCTTCGCTCTTCGAAATGTTGAGAGTGTTGAAAAGACGCTCGAAGAGATGGCAAGAGTCGTAAAGCCGGGCGGCAGGGTCATATCCCTGGAGTTCACACAGCCGGACAATGTGTTATTTAGGGGGCTTTACTATACATATTTCTTCAGGTTTCTGCCACTGGTGGGGAGGATTGTCTCACGGGATAAAGAGGCATACAGCTATCTTCCAGCTTCCGTAGCAGGCTTCCTGAGTAAAGGCGAGCTTGGGGATGTAATGGAGAGGATAGGGCTAAAAGACATAGAAATCTACTCGCTCACTGGCGGGATAGTAGCCGTGCATATCGGGGTTAAGTCTGCTTAAGCTCTCCACGGTGTTTATTTTTTTATAATTTTTATTACTTCATCTGCAACTTCATCAACATTCATGTTCGCTGTGTCAATCACAAAATCATTGTTTGCATAAAACGGCGCTCGAAACAAAAGCATCTCCTTGATTTTTAAAAGAGGGTCATCCACCTGCAAAAGAGGCCTGTGCGTCTCGTCTTTTATTCTTTCGTAAAGCACTTTTGCGGGTGCATGGAGGTATATGATTTTTCCATTTTTTCTCAAATTATTGATATTTTCTTCCTTCAAGACGACACCCCCGCCTGTAACAATTATACAATCCTTGAGGTCTGATGCTTTTTCTACTGCCTTTTTTTCAAGCTCCCTGAAGTGCCCCTCACCGAATTTCTCGAAGATTTCCGATATTGCCATGCCGGCGTCACGCTCTATCATGTCGTCTGTGTCGACCATTTCCATGCCGGTGAGCTCTTTAAGTTTCCTGCCAACCGCGCTCTTTCCGGCACCCATGAACCCTGTTAGAACAATGTTTGCCATAATAAATGGTCGCTCGAAACATATTTAAACTTAACCGTGCTACAGTTTGACATGGTCAAGATTGCCATTATCGGCGGAAGCGGAAATTTTGGAAGGGTATTTGCAGGACTCTTCAAAGAAGAGGGGCACGAGGTAGTGATAACTGGACGTGACACTGTAAAGGGCAAGCGAGTGGCAGAGGAGCTTGGAGTAGAGTTCACGAGTGACAACATTGCCGCGGCCCAAAACGCAGACGTCGTGATAATATCTGTCTTCATCGACAACACGCTTGATGTTATAAAAGAGGTCGCGCCGCATGTGCGGCCCGGCTCGCTTTTAATGGACTTCACGTCTGTGAAAATCGAGCCATGCGAGGCAATGGAGCGTCACGCAGACAAGCGCGTGGAAATAATCGGCACCCATCCAATGTTTGGCCCAAGGGTTGCGTCCCTTGAGGGCCAGGCCTTTATCGTTGTACCCATGAGGGCCAAGAAATGGAAGAAATTCCTTTTTGATTTTCTAAAAAAGCACAAGGCAAAGGTATTCGAAACAACCCCTGACGCGCACGACAGGACAATGGCGGTGGTCCAGGGCCTGACCCATTTCGCCTACATCTCCACGGCATCAACACTTGCAGCACTTGACGTCGACGTCAAGGACTCAAAGAATTTTGCGTCCCCGATTTACATACTGATGCTTGATCTTATAGCAAGAATTGTTGGGCAGAGCCCTCAGCTCTACTCTTCAATCCAGATGCATAACCCTCACATAAGAGCGGTACATAGAACATTCATCGAGCAGGCGGGCTTGCTCCAGGATACAGTGGCAAAGAAAGACACACGCGCATTCACAAAGCTTATGACAGACGCTGCAAAGCACCTTGGGGACCTTGAA
>JAHJSX010000055.1 GCA_018830205.1 archaeon
ATGCAGGGGTGCAACCGAGTATGGGGAAAATGGCATATACGTGACATTTGACGAGACCCCTGAGAAGCTCAAAAAAAATACTGCGGCGTTTGGCTGGGACCTGGCGGCCCTCGAAGCAGAAAAAAAGGTTATAATAATAGATGCCGCCTCTGCAAGAGCAGGGGCAGAGCTGAGGGGTGAACATTCAATTCAGGCCGGCCTTGACATAAACAACACGATCTACGAGCTCCAGAAGGCGATAGAGGAGATAGGCGCAAAGCGTCTTGTTATCGACTCGCTTTCAATAATGAACCTGCATGCCCAGAACGACGCGCAAATCAGGACCAGCATGCTGCGGCTTTCAACTGCCCTTTCAGCAACAAACGTTACGTCTCTTATAATAAACGACGCAAGGACGAACAAGATTGGAATACACGAGTTCCCCCCTGAAGCGTTCGTGTTTGACGGCGTGCTCACATTAAACCTTGACACAGATACCCAGGAAAGAAGGGTGGCAATAAGGAAGATGAGGGGCACAAAACACGTCATCGGTTCATTCCGCTTTGATATCACAGAGTCAGGGATTTCTGTAATGCCCTAAATCCCCACAACTTTTTTATCTCATTTTAAAGACTACTCCCTAATGCAAAATAAAAAAGGCGAAATATTCCTGATTTCTGACTTGCATCTGGACCATAAAAATATCATTGGTTACGAAAAGAGACCTTTCAAGACAAAACAAGAGATGAATAAGAAACTCATCAGTAGATGGAATAGAACAGTCAAAAAAGATGATACAGTTTATTTTCTCGGTGATCTTTCATTCGGAAGAATGGGATACTGGTTAAGTAAATTGAATGGGAGAATTATCTCCATAAAAGGAAATCACGACCGTTCGAAAAAAATAAAATTCCAGGATAAATTTGAGTTAGAATACAAAGGACATAAATTATTTTTAACCCACTGGCCACAAAATAAACCAAAAGATTGGGACGGCTGGATGATTCACGGACACAGCCACAGTAGACGGCCTTTTTTTAATCCCAAGAGGAAATCCGTCAACGTAAGTGTTGAAGTAACCGATTATGCCCCAGTACCAATTGGCCTGATAATCGATTTTATCAGAAACAAAAAGAAACCAATTAATAAGATAAGGAGCAGGGAATTAAGATCATTGTATAGACCGGAAAGACCAGAAGGGTTCAATGACAAAATGCTTCGGGTTTTCAGTCATCTACCGAAATTTACTCCTGTGTTGCTATTTTTCTTCTTTATTATCTTCTTAAATGCTATAGGGATTTTGTTCAATGACTTCGGGGATTTCCTGATAATTGCAACTATTGCTTTTTCTTACATAGGAGGGACCATGCTACATGAGTTCGGCCATAAAGTGTTTTGCGATATTGCTGGAGTTAGAGTAATCAAAGCAGAATTTTTTAGTTGGAGTGGGGTATCCCCTTGGGGTGATTTGGTAGACGGATTTGTAATACACGAAAGACCGAAAAACCTCACCCAATCTTTTTTCATTACAATAGGGCCAATGATTACAACGGGGGCAGTGCTATTATTAGTTGCAGTAATCTACATTTTTAATCCATCGTATTTCTATTCAGTAGACTTTGTTTGGTACATAACCTTTGGACTTTTTCTTGCCATGTTTCCCAGCACTCCTGATATAGATTGCTTGCAAGACGAGGTCAAACGAGGATATAAAAAGAGTAGGAAGAATATTATTACTAAGTTATTTCTTCCCCCGTTAATTCACGGACTGAAATTATTTTCCCATATTGAAGTACAATTTGTTTCTTTTGTTTCTTTGGCCTTACTCTATAAAGAAATTGTTTATTAGCCCAAACAATCCCCACAACTTTTTTATTATTCAGTTATGTAGTTCGTGTGGGACTGTTGATGGCTAGCTAACGATGCCTTAGAATCATACTCACAATTCCAGCAGGCCCTGCCATCATTACATCGCCGAAGGGGTTCGCATATTCGATTTTAAACTTCGAATCTTTTAAGAGCGCCCTTTTTGGTCCCGTCACGAGAATCCTATTTATGTCTACCCCTTCTCCCACATAGCACCCGTGCCCGCCCCCCTCGAATATTTCCTCGTTTGCAAGATCGCCTTTTATGAATTTCTCTAAAAGTCTGTCAAACATTTCTGCTTCGAGGATATTGGTGTGGTGCTCAAAAAGGCCAAGCACGGCGTCACCCTTCCCAACTATCGCGGCCATCGTGTGCCCGTTCCCGACGTCAACACAAAGAACCGGCCGCTCCTTTATATCAAAAACGGCACCAGCAACCGCTGCGATTTTTGTATCGACCACACACGCACTGCCTGCATGAACCTCTTGAATGGTCCTCAGGGCGCCGTTCATCCTGGCATAGACCTCAGGCGGCTCCTCATACATGAAGTCAGCGAGTGTTGCACCCCTCTTGAGCGTCTCTTTGATCTTCTCGAACCGAAAAACCCTGTCAGATTTTCCTTTTTCATGCCCGTGGTCCTGGACGGCAATGCCAATTGCGTCAAAGGCGAACTCCTCTTCCACGTTTTTCAGGACATCTTTTATTAAATTAAAGTCAACATCCTGCGTCTCAATTCTCTGGCAGTTCGTGTCGCATGAGGCCTGCACAATCTCAATTCCCTCCTCTTTTACTTCTTCCGGGTCGTCCCTTATAGTCATCGCGGCCCTCGGCGTCGCGCTCACGCGGTCCCCCTTTGCAATCCGCTCAAGGATTGCCCGTGAAAAAGGCCCCCCGCCCATGGTCTCGCCGTAGAGGAAGATGTCCCCGCTCCCTTCTCGCACCTTTTTTGCCAGGACCTGCGTCTGCGAGGGGAGCACCATCTTTATGTTGTTGTCAGGGATACGCCCTTCCTCATAAACGAGAATATCCTGCGTACCTACACCAACATCTATCGCCAGAATCCTTTTGCCACCAGACGAAAGAGACATATAACCACCATTAACCACTTTTTAAATAAAAGTTCCGGAGATAGACATGGGAATAAGGACACTCTTGGTGCCATTTGCATATTTGGCGGCGTTTATGCTAAAAAAGCTAAAGGTATCCATATACGCCATCGTTACGTTCTCGTTCCTTTTGGTTTTTGCAACAATTGGCGCATTTTATCTGATATTCGAAGCTACGTTTAACTCAGGACTGTATACGGCGGCAATGGCCGCAGGAATCTTTTTGACAGGCCTTGCGGACGAGGTCATAAGGGAGCTTGAAAGAACAAAAAAACAGCCCGCCTTCCCTCTCATGCTCGCGCGGCACTCTGATGTGCTTTTGGTCTTTGGGATACTTTACATCTCCACGTTGCAGCCTTACGGCGTCATCCCGGCGCTCACAGGCGTGGGCGAAGGCGTTTACGGCGCAATCGGCATCCTGTTTCTTATTGGCGTCTTGGCGGCGGATTTTGTTGCAAAAAGAATCGAAAAACGAGACAAGGGCATCGAGACGCGGGCAGAGAGGATGTTTATGCTAACAGGATTCATTTTAATCGGCTTTTACTTCGACGAATTCGTTCTTGCGCTTTTTGCAGGCATCACTTTTATCATCTTCTATTTGTATGCATGGGTAATATTGAAGAAATTCGACTTTTTCAAATTCGGAGAAGCGCTTTACGGCGGACTTTCAAAGGGGTGGCGGCGCATTTCGGCGCGCGGTTTGCCGAACATTAAAAAACCGAAAATCCTCACCGGTGGCGAGGATGCAGGCGGTGAAGATTTCCAGGAGTACGGCGCCGAGGAAGACTCCGGGTCTGGCTACAGTTTCACAACTGTCGTAAACGACAGGCGTTCGGAGCCCGTCTCAAACGCCAAAATCACGCTGAACAACATCGAGACAGGAGACACGTACACAGGCTACACAGACCCATCGGGCAGGGCAAGCTTTACTGGCACCTCGGAGGGCCAATACGACATCGCACTCGAGTGCGAGGGATTCAAAGGCACAAAGTACGAGCGTTACATCAGCATGGACTCAGGAGAGGTGTTCGTGCTCAAGCGCCCGTTTACGGACCTCTCCATCGTAGTAACCGACAAAATCAAGACAACCCCTGTGCCAAGCGCAAGGGTCAGGGTAAAACTCCCCGGGCCAGAAGGGCCAGAACTTAGAAAAAACGCAGACAACCTGGGTGTTGCATATTTCGACGAGCTTGACGTCGGCGTTTGCGATATCAGTGTCGTGGCGCCGGGCTACAACGACTGGAAGCGTGAAATCAACCTCGAGGTGGAGAACGTGATATCGGTCATGCTTGAGAAGGGGAGCCTAAAGGCACAAGAGGAACCCGTCAAAGAAGAAGAAACGCCAGTGGAAAAAGAAGAAAAAACAGAACCAGAGAAGCCCGAAGAAAAACCTGAAACAATCAAAGAAGAAGGACCAAAAGAAGCAAGCCTGCGGGACACACTAAGCGAATCAGCACTCTTTGAATATTACAATGTCGATGACGTACGCCCGCTCGTCTCAAGGATGGTAACGGAGTACAAAAGCAATGACATAGACATATACCTTGTATCAATTCCAGAGCGTGCAGAAGAGTATGCAGACCTGGGCATCAAAATCGTTGACGTGCCGGAAGTGCCAGACAAGTTCAAGGAGGTCCTCGAGGGAATGCCGGCAGGCAGTGTTTTGATTTTCGAGCCCGTCTCAAACCTCATAATCACAGGGGGCTTTGACGCGGCTTTCACATTTGTAAAAAAGACGCTTGCCTACATGAAGGCCGAAGGCCTCACTCTCGTGTGCTTTGTAAACCCGCGGGCCCACGAAGGGGCGGAAATGGCAAAACTGCGGAAGATTTTGAAGAGCGTTACGATTGATGGAACTAAGCTCTATAATAGATAGGAACGTTTCGATAGAAAGCCCTTACATCTCAACCCACTTGTTCTTCCCTTCCCACACCCTCAGCGTAAACGGCATGTCGATTTTCTTTTCAAGCTTCTCTCTGATGTTCTCTGTCAGATTTTCGCAGGTCGGTATATCGATGATGTCGTTTAGGGTCTTGTGGTCGTAGCCTTCGAGCACTTCGCCCAGTATCTTTTTGAGCTCCATGAAATCCATTACCATGTCGCCCTTGCCCTTCTCGCCCTCAAGCGTAAGCTCAACAGTGTAGGTGTGGCCGTGCATCTCGTTGCAGGTCTGGTGGTGCGGGATGCAGTGGGCGCTGTCAATATGGGCCCTTATACCGATTTTCATAAGGCACCCCACATGATGTGGCTCTGGGGCATAATCCTTGTTTCCTTAATGTCCTGAAGCGTTTTTTGAATTTCCATCATTTTCTCAACCGTTGGCGGCCGCACGTCCCTTCCATCAACAGGCGTGACAGGCTGCAGTACTATCATTGAGATGTAATCCTTTATTTTGTTTACGCCTTCAAGCAAGTTCTGCATGTCGAAGCCGTCTAAAACGACAATCTTGCAGAAACAGTCCCGCTCATCAGTGTTTTTTAAAATCTTGAAGCACTCGACCATGTCGTCAAAATATTCATCATAATTATCAAGATTGAACCCGGCCTTTAGCTTGAAATCCCCCGCGACATATTTGAACATGTCCGCAACCTCTTTTGCGCGCTCAGGAAGCGACATGTTGGATTCAAGATAAAGCGGAACACCGGGGCTAAAACCCTGGATGAAGTTTGTGTAAAGTAAGGGCTCCCCTCCCGTCAATGACACGGAGTGGAGGCCCTCATATTTCCTGACAATCTCTGAAACACCGTCCCCTCTAAGGGGGTTGTCTATTTTTTTAAAGTTCTGCGTGCCGCAGCCCTGCTCCACCTTGCATTGCTCTGTTCTATCAACCGGCGTGTCGCAGTAAACACAATCGAGGTTGCAGCCAGCAAACCGCACGAAGGCCTGCCGGACGCCCGTGTAGGGGCCTTCTCCCTGCACAGAGCAGAATATCTCGCGAATTGGTGCTTTCATTTTTCTTTCCACCTTCCATAGAGATAGCCAAGTATAGCACCTATAACAATACCGATTGTTGGAAAAGCGAAGAAAAACATATATGAACGAAATCCAAGCATAAATGCAATTAAGGTAGGAATAAACAATAAACCCCCAATATAAACCCCGTGACGATTATAAAAAAGTGGTTCGAACTCACTAAATGCAAGAATGTATCCTGAAATTGCCCAAAAAAAACCTAATATCGCCCCTTTCTTCCACGCCTTCATTTTTCCAACTCGATTTTGTATTCGGCGGCACCGCTCTATAAATTTTGGGGTGCAGTAAATCTTATACATGTTACCCATCTAGTGGGTATATGTGGTATAGATGGGTATAAAAACAAAAGTTGATCACAGGGGCAGGATAACGATACCCTCTGAAATTCGGAACCTTATGGGCATAAAGCCCGAGCAGGAAGTGATAGTGGAGCAAAAAGATGACGAGATGGTCATAACAAGGCCTATAGAGCCGGAGGAGTTCATTGAGGGGGCCAGAGGGCTCCAGAAGGCAATCAAGGCGTCCAAGACAAAGAAGGAAGACCCGCTAAAAGTCAAGGAAATCTGGGGATCAGCATGATTGCCGTTGACAGCAACATCTGGATATACTATTTAGACCCCACTACAGAAGAACATGAGAAGGTCAAGAGCGAATTGGAGAGGGTAATTCTATCCGAAGAGATATTGACGAGCACCATAATCTGGATGGAGGTTTCCCATTATCTTTTCAAGGTTTCCAGGCTGCCGAGGGGCGAGCTTGGGGGCATGATAAAGAAGCTGCTTAGACTTTCAACGCTGCGGGTGGCCGACTTTGATTTTGCGATGCTAAACGAAAGCCTGGACATGCTTTCTGAAAGATATAGGGGCAGGATTGGAGGGCGAGACGCCACGATACTTGCAATGATGCAAGATTTCGGTGTGAAGAGAATCATGACCCATGACAAGGGTTTCAAGGGTTTGGGATTAGAGGTCATCGACCCGGTCTAATTTTTTTTATCACTTGTATTCTATAGCATCCTTTTGCCCTGCAAGCCCAAACGCCTCAATACGCTCCCTGCACGTACCGCATACCCCGCACGCCTTTGCCTTGCCTTTGTAGCATGACCACGTGTCCCCAAAGGGGACGCCAAGCCCGCCTGCAATCTTTACAATGTCTGCCTTAGTCTTGCCCACAAAGGGCGCGATTATCTCAAGCTCTTCATCATCATTTGCGAGCTTTGCAGTCTCGTTCTGGCTGTTTATGAATTCCGCGCGGCAGTCAGGGTAAATTTCCCTGTCATTGTAGTGCGCGGCGTAAAACACCCTGTCAGCGCCCATGCTTACGGCATATCCGATGGCAATGTTGAGCATGATGGCATTCCGATTAGGAACGACGGTCACTTTTTGTGACTTGTGGGAATAATGCTCTTCAGGAATACTAACGCTTTCATCAGTAAGGGCTGAACCAGACAAAAGTTCGTGTATGGATGTTATATCGATGATTTTATGCTCTACATTCAGCTTATCGCAGGTCTTTTTTGCAAAAATTAGCTCTTTTTTGTGGCGCTGGCCGTAGTCAAAGCTCAGGACATACGGTGTGTATCCTTCATTCACTGCCCAGTACAAAAGCGTGGTAGAGTCAAGCCCCCCGCTCAGAAGCACTACTGCTTTTTTCATTTCTTTCCTTTTTTCTTGGCTGTCTTTTTTGCTGCTTTTTTCTTTGGTGCCTTCCCCTTGCTGCGGTAGTCAGCTATTGCCTCTTTGAGGGCGTCCGTGGAAAGCACGCTGCAGTGCATCTTTATTGGCGGCAGGCCTCCAAGCGCGTCCGCGACATCCTGCTTGGTAATCTTTTCTGCCTCTTCGAGGGTCTTTCCCTTTGCAAGCTCGGTTATTATGCTCGATGTGCCTATTGCCGCTGCGCATCCAAAGGTTTCCCACCTGATGTCTGCAACGCGGTTGTCCTTTACCTTTATGTATAAATACATAACATCGCCGCAAACAGGATTTCCAACCTTGCCCACACCGTCAGGGTTTTCCATCTTGCCCATGTTCTTGGGGTTTCTGAAGTGTTCCATCAGTTGGTCGCTGTACATGTATCTCCTCCTATTAATGCTTCCTACCTAAAGCCTTTTCGTACTCTCCGAAATCTTTTTTGAAAGGGGACATCTCCCTTAGCCTCTCGATTACCTTCGGCAGAGTCTTTATAACATAGTCTATTTCTTCTTTTGTGTTTTGACGCCCAAGCGTAATCCGGAGCGAGCCGTGCGTGTATTCAGTAGCGAGGCCTATTGACACGAGCACGTGGCTTGGCTTGAGGCTCGATGTTGAGCAGGCGCTTCCAGTGTTTGCGGAAATGCCGCCCCAGTCAAGCTCAAGGATTATTGACTCCCCCTCGATGAACTTGAATCCGAAGTTTGCATTTCCGGGGAGTCGCTTTTTTGCGTCGCCGTTTAGCCACGAGTTTTCAATTTTCAATGTTTCTTTAATGAGGCGGTCCCGGAGCGTTGTGAGATGCTTGGCCTCGCCAGCCATCTCGCTTTTTGCAATCTCGCATGCACGCCCAAACCCGACGATTCCAGGCACGTTTTCTGTGCCCGAGCGTTTTTTACGCTCGTGCCCGCCGCCATGGAAAAGCGGCTCAAGCTTTATGCCTTTTCTTAAATAAAGGGCACCAACGCCCTTGGGGCCGTAGAGCTTGTGCGAGGAAATGGAAAGCATGCTGGCCTTCATCATGTTTACATCGACCGGAATCTTGCCGACAGACTGGACAGCATCCGTGTGGAA
>JAHJSX010000056.1 GCA_018830205.1 archaeon
GGCATCTGTGCGAAGAAGTGCCCGTACAGTGCATGGGAGCTCGTGGAGACTGGCGAGACGAATGAGAAGACAGGAAAACCAGTAAAATTAGCGAAGCTCACCGGGGTACTATGCAAAGGGTGCGGCACGTGTGCAGCAGACTGCAACCAGGATGCCATAGAGATGAAGCACTTCACAGACGCGCAAATCATGTCGCAGATTGATGCAGCACTTGAGGAAAATCCAGGGGATAAGATTCTTGGCATACTTTGCAACTGGTGCTCTTATGGTGGAGCTGACACAGCCGGTGTCTCAAGGATGCAGTACCCCACAAATGTAAGGATTGCAAGGGTCATGTGCACAGGCAGGGTCGACAAAAAGTTCATTGACCACGCATTTGAAAAGGGTGCAGGAATGGTAATGATTGGAGGCTGCCACATCAATGACTGCCACTACATTTCTGGAAACGTGCACATGGAGAAGCGAGAGAAAATGATTCGCAGAAACATGGAACAGAAAGGTATTGATCCCGACCGCTTCCTGCTTACATGGATTTCTGCCTCAGAGGGCCAGAAGTTCCAGGAAACAATCAAGGAGCGAACAGACAAGCTAAAGGAACTTGGTCCACGCGACCTCAAAAAGGAAAAAGCGGTGGCCGAGAAGGTAGCGGCAGAGGCCGCAAAAAAGGCGGCCGAGGCAAAGAAAGAGTAGGGCGACCCCCCCTACGGTTTTTTCTTTTTTCAGGCGTAAAATACCTTTATATGGAGCTACGTTCATAATTAATGGTTCACATACAAGAGGAGCGCACATGGGAAAAAAGGTATTAATTGTCGATGACGAGAAGGCCATAGTCGAAGTAGTGCAGACAATTTTAAGAAAGGAAGGATACGAAGTATACAGTGCTCTTGGGGCAATAGCATGCCTCGAGTTTTTGAGAAATTTTACTCCAGACATCATCATACTGGACGTTATGATGCCGGATATGGACGGCTGGGAAGTCTTGAGGATACTAAAGGGGAGAGGAGTCCTTGACAAGGCAAAGGTCCTAATGCTCACGGTCGTTAAAGAACCGAAACCAGAAGACGCGGATTTGGGTCCATACGTCATAGATTATATAGTAAAACCCTTCGATAAGGACGACATGTTGGAACGGGTAAATTTCGTTTCAAGTCTATAATTCTTTCATTACTTTTCAAAAAAGTATTAATAATAACCAAGGGAAGTATAGAATCATTGATACAGGGAGGATTTTGAAATTCCCAAACTAATAGCTGTGACTATAGGAACCTCTACAGGCGGATTGAACATCCTTCATGAGATTATACCGCGATTCCACAAACTTGATTCTTATGTCATATTCATCATCCAGCATACTACGCAAGAGGTGGAAGACCCCCTTATCGAGCAGCTTGATGAAAAGTGCCATATCCGTGTTAAAAAGGCCGGGCATGGCATGCATATAGAACCCGGCAATGCATATTTCCTCCCGGCGGATTATCATGCGGGCGTGGAAGAGCAAGACGGGCGCGTGTCAATTAGGCTCTATGAGGGCACAAAAGTCAATTTCGTCAGGCCCTCCATCGACGTCTTCATGGAATCTGTCGCCAAACTCTTCAGGGAGAATGCAATCGGCGTCCTTCTTACAGGCATGGGGCGCGACGGGGCCCAGGGGATGAAGGCAATAAAGGAAGCGGGAGGCGCAACAATTGCCCAGAACGAGGAAACAGCCCCAATCTTTAGAATGCCAAGTTCCGCCATCATGCTTGGCTGCGTAGATAAGGTTTTGCCGCCACAGGAAATTTTTACAGAAATCATGGATATAATAAACAAAAGAGGAGGAACATAAATGACAAAAAAGATCATGGTAGTAGACGATGAAAAGGACATAGTCGACATCGTGGCATCATTTTTAGAAGGCGAGGGATACACTGTCCACAGTGCTCTTGGGGGGCGAGAATGCATTGAATCGATAAAAGAGGTAAATCCAGAGCTCCTTTTGATGGATGTCATGATGCCGGATATGAACGGCTGGGAGGTCTTGCGGGACTTAAAGAACATGGGAGTGCTGGAGTATATTAAGGTCATCATGCTCACTGTTGTAAAAGAACCAAAGCAGGAATATGCGGACTTGAGCCCATATGTTCTTGATTATATAACAAAACCCTTTAACAAAAAAGACCTGCTAAAAAGAGTTACCAGGCTAATGTAAGGGGGAAAGTACTATTCCAAAAATCGTATCCGTGGCAATCGGAACATCTACTGGAGGGATAGCCGCCCTCCATGACATCCTGCCAGAATTCCCAAAAACCAATACCTATGCAATATTGATAGCCATGCATATAATCTCCCCTGACGTTGTAAACACCACAGCCAAACGCTTGAACGAACTCTGCTCCTTGAAGGTTAAAATGGCAGAACATGGTATGCAAGTAGAACCAGGCACTGCTTATTTTATGCCGTGCGACTATCATGCACAGACTAAGGAATATGGGGAGGTCGTGCTGATCAATCTTAACAAAGAGCCCAAAGTCAATTTTGTAAGGCCCTCAGTCGACGTCCTCATGAACTCTGTCGCAGAAGTTTTCAAGGAAAATTCCATAGGCATCCTTCTGACAGGCATGGGCATGGATGGGGCACAGGGCATGAAGGCAATAAAGGACGCTGGAGGCTCAACAATGGTCCAGGACCGAGATACCTCTTCGGTATCCCAGATGGCCGAGGCTGCAATAGATTTAAGCTGTGTTGATACAGTGCTGCCTTTAGAGTTTATTCCAAAGAAAACCATGAAGTGGGTTGAAGAAAAAACCTCAAACCGGGCCGCGCAGATATAGATAATAAGAATTTCCTTTTTAAAACCAACAGAAAATATTTTTATATGACGCGGCGCATATAGGCAATTGTCCACATTGGAGAGGAGTGAACATGAGTAAAAAAGTAATGATAGTAGATGACGACAAATCAATTGTCGAGCTAGTACAGATAGTTTTGAAAAGAAAGGGTTATGAGGTATACGGTGCCTTCGGGGGGGAAGAATGCATTAAATCGATTGGAGGCATAAATCCTGATATCCTAATAATGGATGTCATGATGCCGGATATGAATGGCTGGGAGGTCCTAAAGAAGCTAAAAGAAGATGGGATACTCGAGCATATTAAAGTCATCATGCTAACCGTTGTCAAAGAGCCCTTTGAGGAATATTCAGATTTGAGTCCGTATGTTTTGGATTATATAACAAAACCGTGCAGCAATGAAGACATATTAGAGGGAGTAAAGAGACTCAGTGAGCTTTAGAGGGGGAATAAGCGATTAAAAAAATCGTATCTGTGGCAATCGGAACTTCTTCTGGCGGCATAAAAGCATTTTATGAAATCCTTCCAGATTTTTCCAAGAATGATGCCTACGCAGTTCTAATTGTAGTCCACATGAACCAAAAAGAGGTATCGGACTCCTTTGCAAAAAGGCTAAACGAAAAATGCCAACTGGAAGTTAAAAGCGCAACGCACGCCATGACCATAGAACCTGGCACCGCATACGTCATACCAGGAGGATTTCACGCAGAAGTGCTAAAAAAAGGAGAAGAGGCCATCATCTCTCTGCACGAGGGCCCCAAAGTCAATTTTGTAAGGCCTTCCATCGACGTCCTCATGAAATCTGTCGCAGAAGTTTTCAAGGAAAATTCCATAGGCATCCTTCTGACCGGCATGGGCATGGACGGGGCACAGGGCATGAAGGCAATAAAGGATGCTGGAGGCTCAACCATTGCCCAGAATAAAACCACCTCAGCAGTCTTCAGCATGCCAAGGCATGCCATAGAACTCGACTGCGTGGACAAGGTCCTTCCTCTTCAGGAAATCCGGGACGAAACAATTAAACTAGTTGAAGAAAAAGTCTCTCAAAAAGCCAAAGCCGACTAAAGACTTAAATATCCAAACACCCAAAATTCGCTCCTGCACAGCAATTGACTTTTAACGCGGGCTCGTAGCTCAGTCTGGCAGAGCGATTGGCTCTTAACCAATTGGTCGCGGGTTCAAATCCCGTCGGGCCCGCTTCAAACCCTTTACTTGCCGTACGCTTGCGCTTCGGCTCGCAAAGGTCTTGACCCCAAATTTCTTTTTCCTGAGGGTTTTTGGAGGCGTAGCCGAGAAAAAGGCTCTTCTGAATCCCGGCGGGCCCGCTTGAATCCTTCTTCTTCACCGAAAAACCGTTATATATAAATATGCACACATGTCAACCTACAAAAGTCGGGCCCGTAGTCTAGTGGTTACGCACGGAGCCTTTTCTTTAAAAAAGAAAACCCTCGGGAAAAGAAATATTTATATCAATTGCAATCAATCTACCTTCTGCCAGGGCCCGTAGTCTAGTGGTTATGACGTCACGCTTACAACGTGAAGGTCGGGCGTTCGATTCTCCCCGGGCCCATTTCAATCCACTCGAAATCAAGCGATACTGATAGATGGTTTGGATGATTTCTCGTGGATTGGACCCTTAAACAGTTCGCTTGCGCGAACTGGATTAGAAAAGGTCTTGACCCCAAAGGTTTGAAAATGATATATTTCATAACGTCGAACGAGAATAAGTTCAAGGAAGCAAAAGAAATATTTGCAGAATACGGCATCGAGGTAGAGCAAAAAAAAGTGCCATACCCCGAGATTCAGGCAGATACACTTGAGGAAGTCGTGGAAGAGGGCCTGAAAAGCATAGACGAAGAGAATGTGTTCATAGAGGACGCTGGCCTTTTCGTGGACTCGCTTGGTGGATTCCCCGGCGTTTATTCGCGATACGTCGAGGATACGCTTGGCAACGGTGCCGTTCTAAAATTGCTAAAGGACGTTAAAGAGCGAGGTGCTGTATTCAAGTCAGTGGTTGGATACAAAGGCAACGGAATAAAGATATTCACAGGGAAAGTCGAAGGCGACATCGCGGAATCGGAAAAAGGCACCGCGGGCTTCGGCTACGACCCGATATTTGTTCCAAAAGGTTTTAATAATACCTTCGCCGAAGATTTCAATCTCAAAATGCGGCTTTCGCACAGGAAACAGGTGATGGAAAAGCTCGCAAAACACCTATCAGGAAAGGATTAAAATGGCAAGGATGCATTCAAGAAAAAAAGGCAAGTCGGGTTCTACAAGGCCCGTGAGAACATCACCCCCGACGTGGGTAGAGCAATCTACAAAAGACCTTGAGGCAATTATTGTAAAACTCGCAAAAAAGGGCGAGAGCCCATCAAAGATTGGAATAATTCTGCGCGACCAGTACGGGGTCCCGCTTGCAAAGACACAGACAGACATGAGGATTACCAAGATACTTGAAAAAAATGGTATAAAACCAGAAATCCCGGAAGATTTGATGAACCTCCTAAGACAAGCAGTGAACCTTGACAAGCATAACACACAAAATCGCAAAGACATGGGTTCAAAGAGGGGGATGCAGCTAATCGAGGCAAAAATTCGCAGACTTGCGAACTACTATAGAAGTACCACCCGGCTCCCAAGCGACTGGAAGTATAACCTCGAGCAGGCAAGGCTGATTGTCAAATAGACATTAGGTGCTTTTTATGAAGATGGACCATGAGTTCAAAGAGGGCTCAAAGGTTCTTGTGGAAAAACTAGGGGAGGGCCTTGTCCCAAGAGTCATTACGCACAACGATGCGGACGGGATAACCGCAGGGTCGATCGCACACGCAAGCATTTTAAGGGAAGGGTATTCGCTGCAGACAAGGGTCGTAAAACAGCTAAAAGACGACATTATCGCAGGTCTTGGAAAAGAAGAACCCCCTCTTGTGATTTTCACTGACATGGGAAGCGGCCAATTACAAGAGATAAAAGAACACATGCTCGATAAAACATTTGTGATCGTCCTTGACCACCACGAACCTGCACAGGTCGAGCATGAAAACTTAATACACTTCAGTCCGCATTTAAATGACATTGACGGGGCCCGCGAAATCAGCGGCTCGGGGATGTCTTATTTCTTTTTTAGGGCCCTTAATGGGAAAAACATTGACCTCGCAGCCCTTGCCATTGTGGGTGCGGTTGGGGATATCCAGGACGTAGATGGAAAGCTTACAGGTCCAAACACAGAGATACTAAAAGATGGCGAAAAGGCAGGGGTCTTGAAGGCTGAAAAGGATTTGCGCATATTTGGCAGGCAGACGCGCCCGCTTTACAAGGCCCTCGAATACACTACCGAGCCATTTGTCCCAGGAATTTCAGGCAGCGAATCGGCATGCATCCAGTTCCTAAAGGACCTTGACATTCCCGTTAAAAAGAACGGCGATTTTACAATGCTTGCAGACCTCGATTCAGATGAGAGGCAGAGGCTTTCAACGGCCCTGATAATGAAGATGATAGAGCACAAGATACCTCCGAATATTGCAGAGAGAATAGTGGGCGAGGTTTATACTCTCGTACGCGAGGAAAAAAGGACCCCACTTCGAGATGCAAAGGAATTCGCAACCATCTTAAATGCAAGCGGCAAAAACAAAAACCAGAGCATCGGAATGGCGCTTTGCCTGGGGGAGCGCAAGATGTTTTACGAGAGGGCCATGGGCCTTCTAAAGGAGCACAAGACATATCTCTCATCATGCTACGATTGGGTATCGAAAAACGTTGACAGAATAAAAGAAATGGACGCGCTTTACTACTTCCACGTGCAAGATGAAATTGATGAGAATGTCCTCGGCACTGTCGCGTCAATGGTCCTGAACTCACGAATCCTTGCGTCTGTAAAGCCGATAATCGCATTCGTGCGCACAGAGGACGGCGACATAAAGATTTCTTCACGCGGCACAAAGGAGCTAATCGAGCGCGGGCTTAATCTAGGGATTGCCATGAACTATGCCGCCGAGAAGACCGGAGGGAAAGGAGGCGGCCATGACATCGCATCCGGCGCAAAGATAGAGATTGGACAAGAGGAAGAGTTTTTGAAATACGCAAACGAAATAATAGGGGAGCAACTTGAAGATGAATAGGGCAATAGTAACATTCGAGTACAAAAACAAAAGCGAGGCGGAAGTCGTTTTGAAGATGCTTGATGTAGACAACAAAGCTGCCCCGAAAACATTAAAGATAGAGACAATAAAAAAAGACAACCTGGTGATAACCACGCTTGAGCATGAAAAGACAGGCACAATCTTTGCAACAGTCGATGATTTAATATTTACAGAACGGCTGGTATCAGGCCTTGTGGGGGAAGGGAAATGAAATTTGTGATGAGTGCAAAGCTGCTTCTAAGCGGAAAAGTGGACGAAAAGGCAGTAGAAGATGCCATCGAAGATGCAAAGCCCCTACTTTCAAAAGGTGCACCAGAGGGAAAGGGTGCAGTGATTGATTCTTACTCTGTTAAAGACGACGAAATAACCATCGAGCTTTCTTCAGGCAGATACGTCCGCCCGCACGATGCCATAATGCGCATTAATAAGTACCTCTCAGGCAGGCTTGGCAAGGAGCAGAAGGTTGGCATCAGGTCTATTGAAATTGATAATTACGAAATCTGGTACGAGCTTTCGCAGACTCCCATCGAAGATATAACTCTCCCCTTCACAGAAAAGATAGAAATCACAGGAAACGAGGCCCACATTATATTAAAAGACCTCGACCAGCAGGCCCTCGAGGACAAATACGTCGACCGCCTTTTGAAGCGTCTTGATGAGAAAATCAGCCAGCAGCACACGCACGGCAAAAAAGAGTACGTAGATACGATAAAGCGAAGTGATACTCGTCTTGGCAAATACAAAATCACAGACGACCCAACGCCAGAGCTAGTCAAAAACAACTGGGTTCAACATGCAGGAGTTGGCGTCTGGACCGTCCTTCCGCAATATGCCGCCCTGATGCGCGCAATCGAGGAGCTCGTGCTTGATACTGTAGCAAAGCCGCTAGGGTTCGATGAGGTATTCCTTCCAAGGATTGTGAACCTTGACATCCAGAGAAAAAAGGGCCAGCTCGGGGGCATCCCAAATGAAATATGGTGGGTGTGCCCGCCAAAGTCGCGCGACCCAAAAGAGTGGGAGGAATATTCCGATTACGTAAAAATCACAGGCAAGAACGCGCCA